>JARIGM010000021.1 GCA_029288865.1 Candidatus Kaiserbacteria bacterium | reverse complement strand
AGTGTAAATGAGTTGCTCTACCAACTGAGCTAAGCGCGCGTGCACATACCATACCAAATCATTTGCTCCACGTAAATTCCCAGCAGGGTAGGGGTGGCGAGTATACTTACATATATGGAACGGATGGACGCGATCGTATCGGGAAAGGTACAGGGCGTGGGGTATCGCTATTTTGTACGTGATAAAGCAACCAGATTGAAGCTGGTCGGCGAGGTTGAAAATCTTGAGGATAGGACGGTCCGTGTTGTTGCAGAAGGGGAACGCGACTCGTTAGAGCGCCTTATCGTACAGTTGCATCGCGGCCCGCTCTTCTCGCATGTCGAGCATATTTCAGTCTCGTGGAGCGCTGGGACGAGCGCTTTTACCGAATTTAGGATACGGTAGTGGTATGGAACTCACTATCTTGTATGAAGACGCCGATGTGGTGGCCATAGATAAGCCGGCAGGCGTCATGACTCACCCGGACGGCCACACCACTGACGAAACCGTCAGTGACTGGTTCGCGGCGCACTATCCGGCCTCAAAAGAAGTTGGAGAATTGCAGCGTTTGCCAGACGGAACCGAGATCGCGCGCCCAGGCATCGTGCATCGCTTGGATCGCGAAACTTCTGGCGTGCTGGTGCTCGCTAAAACTCCAGAAGCGCATGCGCTCTTAAAGGAAGCGTTTCAGACTCGCGAAGCGCATAAAACCTACCTCGCTTTCACATACGGCGTTCCGAAAGAACGGAAGGGGACTATCGAATTCTCAATCGGTCGGTCCCGAAAGGATTTCCGACTTCGCAGTGCGCAGCCGAAGGCGAAAGGAACACTTCGTGAAGCGATCACGAAATACGAAATCATCAGCGACATCGGCACGCATTCATTCATGAAGCTGATGCCAGAGACGGGACGTACCCACCAGCTGCGCGTGCATATGAAAGCGATTCACCATCCGATCGTATGCGACCCGCTCTACGCCCCAAAACGCGCCTGTGACCTCAAATTCAACCGGTTAGGACTCCATGCATACCAACTCGACATTCCGTTGCCGTCCGGCGAGCGTATGACCTTTACTGCGCCGATCCCTGCCGATCTGGCTCCAGCTGTCGCCCTATTTTCTACGCAGGCATTTTGAAAATCAGTATAGAGATTCCTATGGCAGCTAAACAAAATAAGAAAGCCAATGAATAGGTTGTCTTTCTGTAACAAAGACAGGCGACATACACGAGGAGATTATAGAACGCAATCATCACGACTGGCAGAAATTGAGCACCGGTAGAACAAATTGTGGGCGAATCGCAGAATAAAAAGAGGAAAGGAAGGAATAATAATCCAAATCCTATCAATACTTTTCCAAACATCTCAACGATCCACATAAGAATATAGACAAAGCTGGCACCAGAGCCCTGGGGCTTTTGTAGCTGCTTTGTCCAAAAGAACTCGTAAGGAGAGAAATTTGGGAGGTTAGTGTCTGAGGTGGGAGGCATATAGATCAAGTATAACAGGCCTGTAGGTAGTTTTGCGTTTAGAAACGGGTTGTGGTACAGTTTTCGCACTATGAATTCAGTAATTACTCCCGTAAAAACCGAGGAGCGCGTCAAGCTCGGCATCCGTCCTGGAGACACTGTTCGTGTCCACCAGAAGATCATGGAGCGCGGAAAGACTCGTATCCAGACGTTTGAGGGCCTCGTTATCGCGATGAAGCACGGCACCGAGCCAGGCGCTACCTTCACCGTTCGTGCAACTATGTCAGGTATCGGTGTTGAGAAGATTTTCCCGCTCTACGCTCCTTTCATCGAGAAGATCGAGATCGTCCGCCGTTCGAAAGTCCGTCGCGCGAAGCTCTACTTCATTCGTGAGAAGGTAGCTCGTGAGGTTCGCCGCCAGCTCCGTAACATGCGCATGGTCAATCTTTCAACTGATGACTTCGCAGAGCCAGAGGTAGAAGCTGAGGCTGAAACCCCAGAGATGCCTGCTGAAGAGGTCATGGAGAAGGATCCAATGCAGACCGAATCAGGAGAAGAGGCAACTCCAGCTGAGGAAGTAGCCGGCGAGCCAGAAGCTCCAACGGTCGAAGAGACCGAGGCAGCTCCTTCAGAAGAGACTCCTGCGTAACACGCAACTGAAGAACTAAAATGAAATCCGGCCTTGAGCCGGATTTCATTTTTATTTGATCTCGATATGTTTTACTTTTTGCGATGGCAAGGAGAAGAGAAATCGTGTGGTCATCAGATTTGGCATATGTAGTCGGCTTAATTGCGACGGATGGCTGCTTATCATCCGATGGCCGGCATCTGACTGTGGTATCGAAAGATAGAGAGCAGCTCGAAAATATTCAACAGTGCCTAAAGCTCAAAGCAAAAATAAAGATTCATTCTACGGGAAATCAAAGTTGGGCCGATGAGAAAACCACATATTATAGGCTGCAGTGGGGAGATGTATCGCTCTATAAATTTCTAATTGATATTGGCCTGACGCCGAATAAGTCTCTTACTTTAGGCGCGTTAAAGGTTCCGGATGAATACTTTTTCGATTTCCTTCGTGGAAGTCATGACGGAGATGGGTGCTTCTATGGCTACCTAGACCCTCGTTGGAAAAATAGTTACATGTTTTATCTTACCTTCATATCCGCCAGTCCTCCGCACATATCTTGGCTTCAGGAGAGTACATTTCGCCTCTGTGGGGTACGAGGACACATAACCACCACAGGAAAAGTCCGACCCATGACTAACTTGAAATATGCGAAAAGAGAATCGGTTATCGTGTTGGCACAAATGTATCATTCCCATACAGAAAAGAGTCTGACACGGAAAAGATTGAAAATTCGGCGCATTCTAGGTATAGTGGGACTTACTCTGCCATATGGCGAGTAATAAGAGTCAGAAATGCCCAGGTGGCGGAATTGGTATACGCGTATGCTTGAGGTGCATATGCCGCAAGGCTTGGAGGTTCGAGTCCTCTCCTGGGCACAGAATAAAAAACAAAGAGCATCGCATGCGGCGGTGCTTTTGTTTTTAGTACCGATAATGCCGGGAATGTGTTATAAACCCTATACGACTGCGCATACGCAGCGATACATGGCGGCTATGGTGTAACGGTTAACACTACAGGTTGTGGCTCTGTCAATTCGGGTTCGATTCCCGATAGCCGCCCACTTTATTTGTTTTTCATGTTGAGCTTGTTAAGGTAGAGGTATGAAAAGCTTTTTTAAAGAATTCGAGACGTTCGCCCTCAAGGGAAACTTCATAGACCTCGCAGTGGGCGTCGTGGTTGGAGCAGCATTTAACAATGTGACGAACTCACTCGTGACCAACGTGATCACTCCACCCCTCGGTCTCATCATTGGTCGGGTGAATTTCCAAGACCTCGTCATCCCATTGGGAGGGAAGGCGTCTATCCAATACGGGATTTTCATACAAGCACTCATCACGTTCTTTATCACTGCATTCGTACTTTTCCTGGTTGTTCGGTTGGTGAACAAGCTGCGTGCGGTCGCAGCAGCGCGCGAACAGAAGGCAGCAGAGGCACCCGCAGCTCCAGAGGACAGTCCAGAAGTGAGTATCCTTAAGGAAATTCGCGATACGCTGAAAGAACAAAAGAAGCCATAAGTTGGTATAATCTGAGCATATGAAACAATTGCTCGGCTTAGCCGTCTTAATCCTCGTGCTTGGTCTCGTCGCGTTCTTGTATCGGTACGAGATAGAGCGTCCTGCCAGCGTAGCAACCAACCCGACATCGACCTCCACCCCTGCGCAAGCATGTACTGACGAGGCGAAGGTATGTCCGGATGGATCTGCCGTCGGACGAACCGGACCGAGCTGCCAGTTCGCAGCGTGTCCGCTTCCAAATATGGAGCTTTCGGCCGGTTCAACCACTGTAGGGTTCGTGTTGCCGAGCGGGTATAAGGCGAACCCGAAAGCATTAGGCTCAGACACGACTTTACTTGCTGCATATGAAAAGCCAGCAGCTACCGCAGGGACGACTCATGCGATAGTCGTGCGGGCATATCCGATTCCGGCAGGGGAGTCTGCAGAACAAGCGATGATCCAGAACACCATGTTCGAATCATCAGGTATGACAGCGACCTCGACGAATCAGTTCAAGAAAGTGACCATTGGTGGGAAAGTTTTCTATACAGTCGTGCTTGAACGATTCGAAGGCCAGATTCACAGTGCGTATTACTTGCTCGGAACAGATAAGATACTTCGATTCGAAGTGCTTGAACGCGATGTGACGAATTGGACAGAGCCGAACCTCAACGTGTCAGCATTGCCGCAGCATCAAGCGCTCACGCAGATGCTCGCAACGCTGCAAGTAGGCGATCTCTAGAAAGTGTTACACTTAACGAAATTAACCATAATCTGCTCGTATGAATGAATCTTGGAAAGAAACTATAGTGAAGGCAAGCCGCCCGGTGCGTCTCGCAGCTGCTGCAGCGCTCTCGATGCTTGCGGTGTTCTTGCTTGTCGCCACGATCGACGGTTTACATAATTGGGGTCAGCCAGACTCAAATGGTCCAGATACTATCACGGTGAGTGGTACCGGCACAGCGACTGCAATCCCTGACACTGCGACGATCTCTTTCACTGCGTCTGCAACTGCAGCCGATGTTGCGACTGCACAGAAAACGATGACTGACACGGTAAATGCAGCGCTCGCAAGCGTGAAGTCAGCAGGAATCGAAGACAAGGATGTGACGACGAGCTCCTACAACGTGTCTCCTCATTACGTCTCGTCATCGTGCGGTCCTGGTCTCCTTTGTCCGAACTACGGCACGAAGACTTCTGGGTATGACGTCTCTGAAACGGTTACGATCAAGATTCATGACACCGCTAAAGTAGCAGATGTACTCAGTGGCCTCGGAAAGGCGAATGTCTCAAACATCTCAGGTCCTGATTTCGTCGTGGACGATACTCAGAAGGTGATGCAGCAGGCGCGCCAGCAGGCGATCACGAAGGCCCAGGCTGACGCGAAAGTGCTTGCGCAGCAGCTCGGCGTCCATCTTGGCAAGGTCGTGACCTTCAGTGATGGCGGAAATGGTCCTCAGCCGTATTACAAGACCATGTCTATGGGCGCGACTGCCGATGCGGTTGCTCCTGAACATGCGACGGTTCCGGTAGGGCAGAACGAGTACACCGATACTGTGTCGGTAACGTACGAAATCCACTAAAAACGGGTTTGACACCCTCCTGTGCGGGTAGTATCATAATGCTACATCTAAAAAGGCCTGCGGGCCTTTTTAAATTGGGAGCATTATCGATAAGCCATACGCTATGAAAGCACTCATCAGCTATTTCCAAGGAGTACGCGCCGAATTCACGCACATTGTCTGGCCGAGCCAGCACCGCGCCATCACTGACGTGGTATTAGTCGTGCTCATCTCTGCAATCACCGCCCTCCTCATTGCCGGCCTCGATTACGTATTCACGACAGGCGTGAACTACGTCGTTTCCCATTACAACTTCTAACTCTCGAACTATGGAAATGTCCTCAGCACCACAGTTTAACGACGACGCGCTCGACAAGAACCCGCGTTGGTACACCATCCACACATACGCTGGATACGAGAACGCTGTTGAGCGTAATCTCAAGCAGCGCATCGAGTCGCTCGGCATGGAGAACAAGATCTTCGAAGTGGTAGTCCCGACTGAAAAGAAGATTCGCGTGAAGGGCGGTAAGCGTGTCGTCGAGGAAGAGAAGATCTACCCGGGCTACATCCTCGTGCGCATGATCGTGGATGAAGACTCGTGGTTCGTCGTCCGCAACACTCCTCGCGTGACCGGATTCGTCGGATCAGGCGTCACTCCAGTACCGATGGAAGAGAAAGAAGTCGAGACGCTCATGAAGCGCATGGGCGCGGAAGCTCCGAAGCACCGCATCGATCTTGGTAAGGATGACCTCGTTATCATCGCTGATGGTCCGTTCAAGGATCTTGAAGGTAAGGTAGGCGAAATCGATGAAGAGCGTGGCAAGGTAAAGGTTCTCGTGGCTATGTTCGGCCGCGAAACGCCGGTTGAGCTCGATTTTCTCCAGGTTCGCAAACTCTAAAACAAAAGAAAACACCGCATGGAGGCCTGAACCAACCCGTTCGGGACGGCCTCCATGCGGTGTTTTCTTTTGTCTTTATCTTCAGGAAGATTTGAGAATTTTTTGAGGGAAATATCATTCGCTTTGCGCTTTCATAGGATGCATATCAGTTATGCATCTCATATGAATATGAAAACGCTGCGTGTTTTACCTTGATCGAGATACTCATCACGATAGCGATTCTCGCCATACTGGCGACTCTGTCGTACGCCATGTTCACGAAAGCATATCCGCATGCAAACCGACTTCGCCGCATCAGTGACCTGCGCATCATGCAGAAGGCGCTCGGTTCATACGCGGCGAGTAATAATGGCGTGTACCCGATGAGTGCCGGATCGGGCACGTACTGGAATTCGGAATGTCCGCTTGCGGCTGGATACCCTGGCGGCAGTTTGCCTGCCGAGGAGGTCATTCCTGGCCTGGTTCCTACGTATCTCCCCACAATTCCGCACGATCCAGAAATGGATATTTCCAAGATCAATAACGGTGTGCGTGGCTCGTGCTGCTATATGTATAAATCAGACGGGAAAGACTATAAGATCATGGATTTCAACTGTCAGACGGCCCAGTATGCCGATTCGCAGTTCAAGACCATGAATATGGTCGATCCATGCCGGCCAGGCCCGAATATGCCGTCTTTCGCCATCGGCGTCTGGTCTCCTGGCGCGCTCGTATGTAATGCAAAGTCCCCGGCAAACGGCTGGTGAGGAGCCGAACTTGCAGATGCCGCGTATCTGGGCTATAGTCTTCCTACCTATGGCAAAACCAGTAAAGAAAATCAAGCTCCAAATCCCAGCAGGGAAGGCGACTCCGGCACCTCCAATCGGTACCGTTCTTGGTCCTGCGGGCGTTAACATCGCTGACTTCGTAAACAAGTTCAACGAGGCAACTCGCGACAAGATGGGTTCTATTATCCCAGTGGACATGACTGTCTATGATGACCGAACTTTCACGTTCGTCCTCAAGACTCCTCCAACCCCTCGCCTCATTCTCAAGGCTATCAACCAGGAAAAGGGTTCAGGTAAGGCTCCTTCCAAGAAAGTAGGAACTCTCACTAAGGACCAGGTTCGCGCAATCGCTGAAGAGAAGATGCCAGACATGAATGCTGGATCGATCGAAGCAGCGATGAGCATGGTTGAAGGTGCAGCCCGCTCGATGGGAGTTGAGGTAAAGTAACACTAGAATAAATCTCCTAAAAAGAATAAGGCCGCGCGTGAGCGTGGCCTTTTCAGTATTATGCGGAAAGGACGAGCGGTCGTCTTTCCGGAATGTTTCTGACTAGCATGTCGCCATAGGTTGCGGGGAACGAAATATCATTTGCTTGTCTAATGATGGTTTTCTTCCTGCTAAACCTTATTTCGCCCATGGTGATAAGAACCGAGAGCAAGGTATCAATCTCTTCGATAGACCGCACGGCGTCACGCGAGATGTTCCCATTGCGGCTGAAAAGAACGATGTGTCCTGGGCCTCTCCCGTCTACTGGTTTTTCGAAATGTACCCTCTTTACGCCCATTGTCGCCTCCATAGGTGAAATTGTTTCACCTGTCGACACTATAGCTCTGCGCAGGTGGTACGCAAGCAGCCGAAGAGGATAAATTACTGCACATTGTTAGCGTTCAAGGTCAACCCATGTGTACTTGAGGCCGTCGTGTTCGCGTTCCTCACGAAATATCTCACGGGTGAATTGATTATCGTATGGTGGAAAGAGGGCGTCTGCAGAATCTGCCGTTGCATCGAAAAGAGTAAGGTTGAGACGGTCTGCAAAAGGAATCGCTGCTTCGTAAATCTGCCCACCGCCAATCACAAATATTTCGTCGGCTCCTGGTGCATCTTTGGCATATGAGAGCGCTTCAGGAAATGTCGTGGTTACGATCACGCCTTCGGGTGCGGCGTAGTCCGGGTCGTGAGTCACGACAATGTTCGTGCGATCCGGAAGCGGTTTGCCGAGCGGGGAATGAAGGATGGATTCGAAGGTCTTGCGGCCCATAATGACCGGATGACCGGTCGTAAGCATCTTAAAGCGCTTGAGGTCGTCAGGAACACGCCAGAGGAGTTCGTTGCTCTTGCCGAGCTCGCGATTTCGCCCGATGCCTGCAATGAGGCTTATTTTTGTGCCTTCTTGTGCCATGGCTGTACTTTCTTAATGTCGCGATCTGCCCAGAGCTTTGGAAGCATGAGTTCAGGCTTCCAATCCTTTTTGAGTTGCTTGAGGTCCGTTGAGGACGAGTACTTGCCAGTTGAGCTGTAGTCTCCGGCTTCGATTGGTCCGGTCTCGAAAAACACGAGTTGCGCGATACGACGGCCAACAACGAGCGGAATGATGTAGTGCTGGGAACTATTGCTGATCTCCATGGTCCAGCGGTTCACGTACCCGACATCACCCCAACCAGCGCACTTACATACGTTTATGAAATCACGACCCATCGAAGAGCGAGCTTTCATCATGGTCGTGACAGAGTCGCGTCCACCGATGTATTCATTGGTGTGGGCGAGAATCGTCTCTCCTGGCTTGAGCAAGATGACCTTGTCGTCTTCACGGATCCCGTCGAATGAGAAGTTGAAGTGGGCGAGTGCTTCTTTCGCGCGTTCAGCGCGAAGCGGCTCGGTGCCCCAGATGAGCTCAGTGTCCTTCTTGCTGTATATATTATAGATATTCTTGTATTCCTTCGGCTGTTGTTCACGGAAATACCATTCGCCAAGGGTAACGTCGTAGCTTGAGGTCGCGAGGTTTTCTGGAATGAACGGGTCGATAACGATCGTGCCCGCTTTCATGTGTTCTTTGATGCGTTTGTCTGAGAGTGCCATGTGTAGATGATTAGACCCAAATTATACGGCCATTGCTGCTTTTATGGGAGGGTGCGACTCATAGCCCTCCAATTTGATGTCATCCATGGTGAATTTGTCGATGTCAGTGACTTCAGGATTAAGCCAGAGCTTCGGGAAAGGAAGCGGCTCGCGCTCAAGCTGCTCCTTCACCGCATCGAAATGATCGTGATAGATGTGTGCATCGTTCAAGCTCATGACGAGTTCGTGCGGGATCTTGCCAGTAACTTGCGCGACCATTGAGAGGAGGAGCGCATATGATGCAATATTGAACGGTACGCCGAGGAACATGTCACACGAGCGCTGCACCATGTGAAGCGAGAGCTTATCTCCTGCGACGAAGAATTGGAAGAACATATGACACGGAGGAAGCGCCATATCTTCGATCTCTCCCGGATTCCAGGCAGTCACGATAAGGCGACGATCGTTTGGATCGTTCTTGATCTTGTCTACGACGCGTGCGATCTGGTCGACGGTCTCGCCATTCGGTTTCTGCCACTTGCGCCATTGCACGCCATAGATGCGGCCAAGGTCTCCAGGGAATTTCGCTTTTGGTTTCCAATAATCCGATTCTGCATTCGCGGTCCAGATGGTCGTATCCGTGCCGTTCAGTTCCTTGAGACGATTGTCATCGTTTGATCCTTCGAGGAACCAGAGCAGTTCGCTCTTCACCGCCTTAAATGCAAGCTTCTTAGTGGTAAGGGCAGGGAAGCCGTCTTGAAGATTGCAGCGTATTTGCAGCGCGAATAAAGCACGAGTATCGCCGTTTCGGCCTGTTCGATCGATACCATTGGTCATTATGTTTTGGAGCGCGTCCAAGTAAGCTTTTTCCATGTCTCCAGTATACTAGATACATGCAAAAGGGAATTTTCGTGGTTTTGGATGGGAATGACGGCTCGGGAAAAGCAACCCAGACGGCGCTGCTTGGGGAATTCTTGGCGAAGCGCGGCATCTCGCACGAGAAGTTTGATTTCCCCTCATATGATCGAAACTTCTTCGGTGGCTTTATCGGTGAATGCCTGATGGGTCAGCATGGCGATTTCGTACATCTTGATCCAAAGATCGCATCGAGCCTTTACGCGCTCGATCGGCTCGAATCAACGCCTCGCATCAAGGCAGCGCTTGCAGAAGGGAAGGTGGTGATTGCCGATCGATTCGCAAGTTCGAACCAGATTCATCAAGGAGGAAAGATTAGCGACGAGGCAGAACGCGAAGATTTCATACAGTGGCTCGATCGAATGGAGCATGAAGTGCTCGGTATTCCACGACCAGATTCAATTATCTATTTGAAGGTGCCGCTTGAGATCAGCTTAAAGCTTCTCACTGAAAAGCGCGCAGCAAAAATCCAAGGTCTTGCAGACGGGCAGAAGGATACAGTCGAAGAAGATCGCACCTATCTTGAGCGAAGCCATGAGACTGCGAACTGGCTGGCTGCGCACCAGCCCAATTGGCACATCATTGATTGTGCCGATGGTGCGGGAGGCATGCGCACCCGAGAAGATATCCATGCAGAAGTGGCGAAGATAATGGGAGGTCTGATATGAAGATATATTTTGCTGGCTCCATACGCGGAGGAAGAGATGATCGGGAAATATATTTTTCGTTGATTCAAATTTTGAAAGAATTTGGTGAGGTGCTGACCGAACATTTTGGGCATGAGTCATTGACCGACCAGGGAGATAAAGATATCGAGGAAGAAGATATTTTTAAAAGAGATATGGATTGGGTTCGTGAGGCGGATGTGATAGTTGCAGAAGTAACCCAACCTAGTCTTGGAGTGGGCTATGAACTAGGTCAGGCAGAAGCAATGAATAAGCCGACACTCTGTTTGTTTAGAAAAATTGAAGGAAAGAGCCTGTCAGCGATGATTGCGGGGAACCCCTTCTTTTTCGTGAGAGAGTATGACCAGCCCGAGGCAGCACGTGCCTTGATAAGAGCGTTTTTGGAAGTGGGTAACCAATAAATTGGATCGTGATACGATAGTACCAACGAGGCTTATGAGATAAGAAATCCGACATCCGATTTATTCAGCTAACTCCACTACTATGGATTTCTATTCTCACATCAAAAACGAAGACCCTGACGTATACGCCGCGATCGAAGGCGAAGAGAAGCGTGAACGTGAAGGCATCGAGCTTATCCCCTCTGAAAATTATGTATCGCTTGCTGTGCGCGAAGCAATGTCTTCCGTGCTCACGAACAAGTATTCGGAAGGGTACCCAGGCAAGCGCTACTATGGCGGCCAAGAGTTCACTGATCAGGTAGAAACGATCGCAATCGAGCGTGCAAAGCAACTCTTCGGTGCAGCATATGCGAACGTGCAGCCACTCGGCGGCGCGAATGCGAACATCGCAGCGTACATGGCACTCATGGAGCCGGGAGACACGATCCTTGGCATGGATCTCTCGCATGGAGGGCATCTCACGCACGGCCACCCCGTCACGTACATTTCAAAAGTGTTTCGGTTCGTTCGCTACGGCATGAAGAATGTCGAGACAGGGGAAATTGATTATGAGGCGCTTCGTCAGACCGCACTCACCGAAAAGCCGAAAGTAATTCTTGCAGGATTCTCTGCATATCCGCGCGAACTGGATTGGCAGAAGATTTCTGATATCGCAAAGGAGGTGGGCGCGTACGCGGTGGCTGACGTGGCGCATATCGCCGGACTCATTGCGGGCGGTGCCGCAAAGAATCCGTTTGATTACGGATTCGATGTACTTACGACAACCACGCACAAGACGCTTCGCGGTCCGCGTGGCGGCATGATTCTCACGACTGGCGGTGGAGATCAGGCACGTGCAGAAGAGATCGCAAAGAAGATTGATAAGGCCGTATTCCCGGGCCTCCAGGGCGGTCCGCATATGCACCAGATCGCTGCGAAGGCGATCGCATTCCGCGAAGCGCTGCAGCCATCATTCAAGACGTACGCGCATCAGATCGTGAAGAATACTGCAGCGATGGCAGAAGTATTTAAGACGCATAACGTACGTATGATCACGGGCGGTACGGATAATCACTTGATCCTTGCGGACGTGTTCGGATCGCTCGGCATCTCCGGTGGGGAAGCGGAAAAGCTGCTTGATCAGGCAGGCATCACGCTCAACAAGAATGCGATCGCAGACGATACGCGTAAGCCGATGGATCCATCGGGCATTCGTTTCGGTACGCCAGCAATTACCACACGCGGCTTCAATGAAACAGACTGCGCGCAGGTCGCAGAGCTCATGGTGGAGATCCTCACGAAACGCGATGATGCGACTGTTTCAAACGCACGTGCTGCAATTCACGAGCTTGCTGTCTCGCATCCTGTTCCCGAGACGTTCGTGTAGTCGGTCTTGACGCGAAAATAAGTGCGTGCTATTATATAGCTACGTAACGGGCTCCTCCATGAAGCAAGTTATTCACGGCTTACCTTCAATGTGCTTACGCAAGTATGTGCTTGAACGATTTTTACAACTAGGCCGTGAATAAGTCGCCTTATGGCTGTTTCCGATACGTCTGTTACACTCGAATCAATGGAGGAAAAGATTCGCACTGCTACGCAAGAAGCGCTTTCCGAGCTTGGAGCTGGGGAAGTATCTTTTGTCGTTGAATGGCCGACTGAACTCGCGCATGGAGACTACGCGGTGAATGCAGCGCTCGTCGCGGCAAAGACACTCGGCAAGAATCCGCGTGAACTCGCGAGCGAACTCGCGTCTCGCCTGCAAGAAAAGCTTGGTTATGAGATCGAGAAAGTAGAAGTCGCTGGCCCAGGATTTATAAACCTCACACTCTCTCGTGAGTATCTCGCCGAACAGGTTCGCGAGGCGGTCGCACTTGGCGCTGCATATGGCGCAGGGAATGCGAAAGAAGGGAAGCGCGTCGTCGTGGAGTACTCGTGTCCGAATCCCTTCAAGGAAATGCATATCGGCCACCTCATGAGCACCATAGTGGGTGAGGCGATCGCACGTCTATTCGAATCATCGGGCGCAACGGTCCTCCGCGATTCGTATGGCGGCGATATCGGGCCGCATGTCGCGAAGGCTATCTGGGCATTGCAGCAGAAAGGAGACGTGCAGCCATCGAGCGCGAAAGATATTGGCGCTGCGTATGAGCACGGATCGCGTTCATACGAAGAAAGCGAAAAAGCGAAAGCGGAAATCGACGCATTGAATGTTTCGCTGTATGCAGCAGTTGAAAAAGGCGAGACAGCGGCTGAAACCCTGACGCCCGAAGAGCAGAACCTCCTGGAGATCTGGCGCATTGGTCGCGAGCTCGCGCTCGAAGCGTTCCGCGATATCTATAAGGTCGTGGGCACGAAATTTGATTACTTTATCTTTGAAAGCGAGACCACGCCGATCGGCATGCGCGTTGTGCGTGATGGCGTAGAGAAGGGAGTATTTGAAGAAAGCGAAGGTGCGATCATCTATCGTGGCGAGAAGAAGGGCTTGCATACACTCGTGTTCATTACCTCGCGCGGCACGCCGACGTATGAAACAAAAGACATTGGCCTCGCATTCCTAAAGGAAGAGCGCATGCCGAATGATGAGTCATATATTCTCACCGGCTCCGAACAAGTGGGGCATTTCAAAGTATTTCTCGGTGCACTCGAAGATATTGCACCGCTCGTCGCGCAAAAGACGCATCATGTGCCGCACGGTCTCTTGCAGCTCACGACGGGGAAGATGTCATCGCGTGCAGGGAATGTTGTGACTGCAGCTGGCCTTATCTCTGAGATTATTGAAGCTGCACGACAGAAAAACGACGACCCGATCGTAGCCGAGCAAGTTGCTGTTGCCGCGATTAAATACATGATCCTCCGCGCAGCGCCTGGTTCCAATATCATTTTCGATCCCGAGCAGTCTCTTTCCTTGGAAGGGGATTCCGGTCCGTATCTGCAATACGCAACAGTCCGCGCGAAATCTATTCTTGCGAACGCTCCCGAGTCTTCAGATGAAAGCCTGCCGACCGAATGCTACGCGCTCGAGCGGATGCTTGTGCGTTTCCCAAGCGTGGTGGCTCGCGCCGCGGAAGAGAAGGCGCCGAACCACCTCGTCACGTACCTCACCCAGCTTGCAGCCGAGTGGAACTCTTTTTACGCGCAAGAACGTATCATCGGCGGCACGCATGAGGCATACAAACTCGCGCTCGCTCGCGCCTTTGTCGAGATAATGACGAATGGTCTCTCGTTCCTCGGCATCCCGGTTCCGGAGAAGATGTAAACAGGAAAGTTCCAAAGCCTCTTGCCTAAGCTCATCAGAAGGAGTATGTTCATCTCTATGCCTTCTACATAGGGTAGATTGGCATATCTGTCCAACAGGGGATCAGAATGCATAAATTCGATAGGGATGAAGTTGTTTCGCGTTTGCGTGCCGTCAATGTGCCGACCAAGAAAGTGTCGGCCTGGCAAAAGATGCTGCGGGAAATCTGTCACAGATTTCACTGCACCGTCCAGGACATTTACCATTCGGCGTATTCTCTTTCAACTCACATGTCGAAGAAGCGTCTGCGTCAGCGGGCAAGCCAGGCGGCCGAGGCTCTTCAGAGCCATGCCGCTAAAACCCGGCTTACCGCCGATCAGCTCATTCCGCAGTGCGTCCGCGCACTCATCGTCCTGATGAAGCGCGACCAGCGGCCATACATCATCGCGTAAGATTTCGCAGCCCTCCGCATAAAGCGGCGGGCTGTTTCTTTTTGGGCTGTAAAACGCTAGGATAAGGAAATACATGGCTAAAGACGCAAAAGAGCAGGAAAACCCGCAGAGCCGGGAAGAGATGCAGAAATCAGACTCTGCACGACGCGAAGAGGAGATGCTCGCGTTCTGGCAGGAGCAGGGCATCTTTGAGAAGTCCCTCCAGAAGGAAGCGCCTAATGGCGAGTTCGTATTTTATGATGGGCCTCCGTTCGCGACCGGACTTCCGCATCCTGGCCACTTCCTTGCTTCTACTTCTAAGGATCTCATTCCGCGATACAAGACCATGCGCGGCTATCGCGTGCGTCGTCGGTGGGGATGGGACACGCACGGTCTTCCGATCGAGTCGCTGGTGGAAAAGCAGCTTGGCCTTAAGAACAAGAAAGAGATTCTGACGCTCGGCGTACAGACATTCAATGAGACTGCACGCGAGATGGTGCTCATGTATGTGCATGAGTGGAAGCGATACATCGAACGTCTCGGACGATGGGTTGATTTTGATAATTCATACAAGACCATGGACCCGACGTTCATGGAATCGGTGTGGTGGGGACTCAAGCAGATACACGATGCGGGACGTCTATACGAAGGCCGCAAGGTGCTCATGTATTGTCCGCACTGTGAGACACCGCTCGCGAAAGCTGAGATCGCGATGGACAACACCTATAAAGACGTGACGGAAGAAACGGTCACTATTAAGTTCAAAATAAAGAATCCCGCAGCGCACGGACTTCCTGAGAACACATTTATTCTTGCGTGGACCACGACACCGTGGACGCTCCCGGGAAACGTCGCGCTTGCTGTGGGGCCAGAAATTTCATACGGAGTGTACGAAAAGGATGGTGCGTATGTAGTTGTTGCAACAGAGCGGAGCGAGGCTGCAGGCCTCGCTGCTCCTGTTCAGACGCGCACTGGCGCTGAACTCGTTGGTATCGAATACGAACCGCTCTACGAAGTACCGAAGATGCAGGCGCATGCTGGGAAGAAGTACCAAGTGCTTGGCGCAGATTTCGTTACGACTACCGATGGTACGGGCGTCGTGCATACCGCAGTCATATACGGTGAAGACGACTTCAATCTAGGTATGAAGGAAGGGTTGCCGATGGTGCAGCTCTTGAACGGCAACGGTACATACAATGATGATGCGCCGGAATTCCTTCGGGGCCAGTACATCAAGAAAGCAGAAGCTGCAATCAAGGAAGATCTCGAATCCCGCGGGCTGCTCTTCGCGAAGGCACCGAATACGCACTCGTATCCGCACTGCTATCGTTGCGGCACTGCGCTCATATACAATGCTGTCTCAAGTTGGTTCATCAACATTCAAGCAGTAAAAGAAAAGATGCTCGCAGAAAACGAGCACATCAACTGGATACCGGAACATCTGAAGCACGGACGCTTCCAGCACAATCTCGATTCTGCACCAGACTGGACTATCTCGCGCAATCGCTTCTGGGCAACGCCGCTTCCGATCTGGAAAGACGCAGCAGGGAACGTGACTGTGATCGGCTCGCTCGACGAGCTCAAGACTCGAACGAAGAAAAGCGGCAATCGCTACTTCGCGATGCGTCATGGAGAGGCGGAGAATAATATCGTGAACATCCTCAGCTCCGATCCTCAGGATGGATACCATTTATCAGAAGCGGGTAAGGAACAAGCAAAAGCGGCAATACCGGTGATTCGTGAAGAACTCCCAACACGCATCTACGCATCTCCATTCACTCGGACGCGAGAGACGGCGCAGCTTATTGCGAAGGAACTCGGTATTGCAGAAGACGATATCGTGTATGACTCACGATTAGGAGAATTTAATGCAGGAGATCTAAATGGAAAATCGATCGAAGAGTATCGGACGTATCGTCGTGCTCATCCATACGATGAAGCATTCCCGAATGGAGAAAGCGATCAACAGGTGAAGAATCGTTTCGGGGAATTTCTCTACGAACTCGAACAAAAGGAGCAGAACCAAACAATTCTCATCGTGACTCACGGCGCGGGAGTAGAAGCACTCATGGCTATAACAGCAGGCGCTAACGCACATGATTCGCGTAAGATCATCATTAACTTTGCTATTGCAAACGGAGAAGTGTATCCGCTTAATTTCATTCCGTTGCCGCACAACCGCAACTACGAACTCGATTTCCATCTTCCGTATATCGATCAGGTACAGCTCATGACCGAAGCGGGGGAACCACTCACGCGTATTCCTGAAGTCGTGGATTGTTGGGTGGAGTCAGGCTCGATGCCGTTTGCCGAGTATCACTATCCGTTTGAAAACAAAGAAGAATTCGAGAAACGCACGCCAGGTGATTTCGTCTCAGAGTACATCGGTCAGACACGCGCGTGGTTCTACTACATGCACGCGATCGGCGTCGAGCTTTTTGGTAGCCATGCATTTAAGAACGTCATCACGACGGGAACCATCCTTGCTGCAGACGGCGAGAAGATGTCGAAGAGTAAGGGCAACTTTACCGACCCATATATTCTCTTCGACCGATTCAGTGCAGATGCGTTCCGCTATTACTTGATGTCGAGCGTAGTGATGCAGGCAGAAGATCTCTCGTTCCGAGATGATGATGTGAAGGAGATTCAGAATCGCGTGGTGAACATGCTGCGCAACGTGCTCGCGTTCTATCAGCTCTTCAAGGACGAACAAGGCGAAGAGCTCGCAGGGGAGAGCACGAACGTGCTTGATCGATGGATACTGAGTCGCCTCTCTGAAACGGTGCAGGCGGTGACGACCTCGTTTGATCGCTACGAAGTGCCGCAAGGTACACGCCCGATGCGCGACTTCATCGATGATCTCTCGACGTGGTATGTTCGCCGGTCGCGTGATCGCGTGAAGGGAAGCGATGAGGAAGATAAGCGCCGCGCGCTCCAGACGCTCCGTCGGGTGCTCAACACATTCTCGAAGGTAATCGCACCGGTAATGCCGTTTATCGCAGAAGAAGTGTTCCAAGCAACGAAAGGCGAGAGCGAACCGGAGAGTGTGCATCTTTGCGAATGGCCTGAAATGTCGATAGTAAGTACATATGAGAATGGTGCACTATTTGCTGATATGCAATTAGTTAGGGATCTGGCATCTGAAGGGTTGATGTTGCGACAAAAGGCAGGAATAAAAGTACGTCAACCGTTAAATTCTTTTTCGGCAAATATTATTCCGAATATGCCAGACCTAATACAGGTTTTGAAAGATGAATTAAATGTAAAGGAAATACTTGAAAGAGAAGGAGAATCTACTATTGATACCGAACTCACGCCGGAGCTTATCAAGGAAGGGGACGTGCGTGATTTCTTACGTGCGCTTGCTGATGCGCGTAAGACCGCAGGCCTTGCGCCCCGTGACCGCGTGGTGCTTGTGGTGTCAGCAGCAGCTGAACCTGTTCTCGCTGGCGCCACCCTCCCGGGCGTCGAGTCTGTCTCGTTCGGTGATGTCCTTGAGGGCACGAAGGTAGAGCTCTCAACCGGTCCGGTCTCGTTCACTATTATCCCTCGCGCGAATGAGGCATAAATACACCACAACCGGGCTGATCCTTTCGCGAACGCCGATCGCGGAAGCGAGCGTACTCGTGACGATCCTTACGCCAGACTTGGGGCTGGTGCGAGCACGCGCGCAAAGCGCGCGTGCATCCGGCGCAAAGCTTGCGGCTGCACTCCAGACCCTCGCGGAAAGCGACATCATTCTCGTGCGAGGGAAGGAAGGCTGGCGCCTCTCGGGTGCCGTCCTTGGCAAGAACTGGTTCCAAGAGATCCAGAGCGGCACAGCGCGTACGCGCATCGGTCGCACCATTGGCCTGCTCTTGCGCATGGTGCATGGCGAATCGCTCGATCCACTTTTTTATACGCTTACGATGGCGTTCGTCGCGGTCCTTGCCGATCAGCCGGATGAATCGCTACAAGATGCGATCGAGTGCCTCGCGGTGCTTCGCTATCTTCGCTTGCTCGGGCTTGAGGCGGGGGAGATCCCGGGCGGGCTGAGTGTCGACTTTTCTGAACCCATCCTGCAAGAGATCATCGATCATCGCGCAGACTACATCCTCCGCATCAATCGCGGCATCGCAGCTTCCGGTCTTTGAGAGTGCGGTATAATCGACCCATGCCGCCGGAGGAGAAAAGCTCGTTAGGGAAACTGGAAGAGAAGCTGTATTCGCCGAATCAGCCTGTGTCCTTCGAAGTGCCGAAGCTCTCCACGAAACTGCCTGAGACTCCGACCAGTGAGTGGGCGCCGCCACCGATGCCCAAGCCGCGCAAGCGGATTTCGTTTGCCGTGTGGTTCCTTATCTTCGCTGCGGTGTTCTCGCTCATCGCAATGGGTATCGCCGCATTCTTTCTCTTCGCGGGTATCCGCACCGTCTCGAGCGACAAAATCGATATTACGTTCAACCAAGGAGCTACGAACATCGCGAGCGGCACGACCGTGCCATTCACCATCACCGTTAAGAATCGGAATCCTGCAGACATTTCTAATACTGACGTGACCATCGACTTCCCGGATGGCACGCGCTCTGCCGCAGATGTCACCCAGCCGCTCGTACGCGATATCGAAACGCTCGGTTCTGTTCCTGCGGGCGGCACAAAAAGCCTCACGGTGCAGGCCGTGCTCTTCGGCAGCGTGAATCAGACGCTTACGATTCCAGTCACATTCGAATATCACACGGCGAATTCTAACCAGATTTTCACGAAGAAAGTGAACTATTCGTTCACGATCACGAGCTCGCCGCTCACCATCACTACGAAATCAGTGACGAGCGCTGCATCCGGACAACCATTTGCTATCACGGTGGCAGTCCGTTCGAATGCAACCTCGCCTCTGGAGAATGTTGCAGTGTCCGCACAATATCCGACGGGTTATTCTTCCCAACGATCCGGCTCAGCTACTTCAACAGGTCCGCTGTTCATGATCGGCACGCTCAAGCCGGGGGAAGAGAAGGACCTCACTTTTAATGGTTCGCTCACCGGCAATCAGAATGATCAGCGCACGTTCCAGTTCACCGTCGGAACGCCGAAGGATGATGGTTCGCCGACACTTGGCGTGGCGTACGCGAGTGCGCAGAACACTGTGACGGTCACGAGTCCATTCCTTTCCGCGATGCTTTCTCTGAACAACAATTCAAACGATCCGCTGGTCGTGAACGCGGGACAGCCGATCTCCGGTATTGTCTCGTGGACGAATACACTCGCAGCTGGCATTACGAACGGGCAAGTGAGCATCCGGCTTTCGGGCAATGCGCTCAGTTCATCGAACGTCACGGCATCAAATGGATACTATGATTCCGCTCATTCGACGATTGTCTTCAGTCGCGATACTGAAGCAACCCTCTCACACCTTAAGGCAGGTGATACTGGCCAAGGCTCATTTGGTATCGGACTGAAGAGCGGCTCCGCATTCACTTCACTTCGCAATCCGAGTATCGTGCTCACGGTCGGCGTCTCCGGCACGCCGGATGATACGAATACGCACCAAGCGATCGCTGCGAGTCTCACGCGCTCGATCCGCATTGCCACTGATCTCGTCCTCACATCTTCCATCCTTCACTCAACCGGTCCGATCCAAAATACGGGCGCATGGCCGCCGCTCGTGAATGCGCCGACGACCTACACTGTGCAGCTCAAAGCGACGAACGACGTGAATGATGTCGCTGGTGCGACCGCGACGATGATCCTGCCGTCCTATGTGACCTTCACCAGCAAGACGAGCGTGAGCAGCGGCACGATCACCTACGATGACGCCACACGCACAGTTACATGGAAGATTGGCGATATCCCGGCTGGCACAATCGCTAAACCTCTCCAGGCTGCGTTCCAGATCTCATTCTTGCCGAGCAGCTCGCAAGTGGGGCAGACGCCGATCCTGATCCAGAATCAGAGCATTTCGGGCACGGACCGTTTTGCGAGCACGGATACTGCTCACCCATATACTGTCCAATATACGGCGCCAGCGCTCTCCACGAGCGCCGTGGCAGACCCAGGCTTCCAGCCGCAATTTGGCAGCGTAGCGAATTAGAGGTACAAAGGATGTATGGAAAAGGACTCAGAGAACCGCGCGGTAGAGCCGCTCACGCTTGATACGCTCGTTGCGCTCGCAAAACGCCGCGGATTCGTGTTTGCAGGTTCCGAAATATACGGCGGCCTCGCCGGCACTTTCGATTATGGTCCGCTCGGTCTCGCGCTCAAGAAGAACATTGAGGCGCTGTGGTGGAAGCAGTTCGTGGACATGCGCGATGACATGTTCGGCATCGACTCGGCTATCCTTATGAATCCGAAAGTGTGGGAAGCATCCGGCCACACGACTACTTTTAATGATCCGCTCGTGAGCGATGTGAAGACGGGGAAGCGGTATCGTGCCGACAATCTCCTCGAAGATGCTGGCATCGATCCGACCGGTATGACACTCGCACAGATGGGTGAAGCGCTTCGTGAAAATGGCATCAAGAGTCCGGATGGCAACGGCTTCACTGAACCACAGCAGTTCAATATGATGTTCAAGACATCGGCTGGTTCGATCGAAGGCGGTGAGATTCCAGTCTATCTGCGCCCTGAGACAGCGCAGGGCATGTTCGTGAATTTCAAGAACATCATCGACTCATATCATCCGAAGCTTCCATTTGGTATCGCGCAGATCGGCCGCTCGTTCCGCAATGAGATCGCACCGCGCGAGTTCCTCTTCCGAGTCCGCGAGCTTGAGATCATGGAGTTTGAATACTTTATACGTGAGCGTGATTGGGAGCAGCTCTTCGAGTTGTGGCGCGCAGAGTTCCACGCATGGTTCGCTTCGCTCGGTTTCGAGACGGAAGACATCAAGGAAATCGAAGTGGAAGCGAGCGATCGCGCGCACTATTCGAAGCGTACGATGGACTTCTATTTCAAGTATCCGAACGGATATAAGGAGATCGGAGGCATCGCATACCGCACCGACTTCGATCTCAACAATCACATTCGTGAGAGTGGGGAAGATTTGCAATATCTCGATCCCGAAACGAATGAGAAATTCGTTGCGCACGTCATCGAGCCGACATTCGGCCTTGGCCGCCATTTGCTCGCCGTGCTTGCGAAGGCATACACCGAAGACGAGCTTGGTGGCGAGAAGCGCGTCTATCTCAAGCTTTCTCCGAAACTCGCGCCAATAAAGGCAGCAGTATTCCCGCTCCTCAAGAACAAGCCCGAGCTTGTCGCGAAGGCGCAAGAAGTTCGTGCCACCCTCCGCAAAGTACATCCTGCAATCGCCTGGGATGATAACGGCAACATTGGCAAGCGCTATCGCCGTCAGGACGAGATCGGTACGCCATGGTGCGTCACCATCGATTTCGATACCCTTGGTGAGAATCCAGAACTAACAGACACCGTCACCCTCCGCAACCGCGATACTGGTGAGCAAGAACGCCTTACGATCGAGGAAGTAGCAGAACGCATCCGGACAGCGCTCGCCTAAGCACGTTGTGATATAGTGCTTTCATATGGATAAGGAGATTCGAGTGGCGATCACCCCGAGCACGATCATCATGGTTATCTTGATCGGGGCGGGGGCGTACGCGCTCTGGCTGATCCGCGGTATCGCGCTCTTAGTGCTCACAGCCGTTGTGCTCGCATCGGCGATGGAGCCGGGCGTGCAGTTTTTCCGCAAATATAAGTTTCCGCGCGTGCTCGCCGTGCTTGCGGTGTATCTCCTGGTGTTCGGATTCCTGTTCGGATTCATCTACTTCCTCTTTCCGCCGCTCTTGAACGAGACCTCGAGCTTCATCACGACCGTCCCTCAATACCTGAACACGCTGAACCTGCCGGTCTCGATTACTGGCGCAATGCCGTTCGGTGCGGATGTAGCTGGCGGCCACGAGTCCGAATCGCTCATCAGGACCCTCTTCGAATTCCGCTCAGCCTTCTCGGCTGATACTTCGCAAGGCGCGTTCCGTCTTCTCTCTACGATCTTCGGTGGTATCTTCTCGCTCCTGCTCGTTGCTGTGCTCTCATTCTATTTCGCGATTCAGGAGACGGGCGTCGTGGACTTCCTCAAGCTCGTATCGCCTCCGCAATATGAGGAATATGTCATCAACTTGTGGAATCGTGCGCGCGTGAAGATCGGCCAGTGGATGCAGGGGCAGCTCATCATGTCGCTCATCATCTCAATAACTATCTATCTCGGACTCGTCTTGCTTCATGTGCCGAATGCGTTGCTGCTCGGCGCATTCACTGCCGTTGCGGTCATCATCCCGATATTCGGATCGCTCATCGCTGCGTTTCCTGCTGTTATTACGGCATTCAGCGCTGGAGGCGTCATCGCGGCGCTCATGGTCGCGGGCCTGTTCATCATCGTGAATCAGTTCGAAGGGAATTTGATCCATCCGCTCGTCGTGCGCAAAGTGGTGGGTGTGCCGCCGCTTCTCGTGATTCTAGCGATCATTGTGGGTGGAGAGCTCGCAGGATTCTTGGGAGTGCTGCTTGCCGTGCCGCTTGCAGCCGTACTGCGTGAGGTGCTGAACGACTTTGATCGCCGGAAGCGACGACTTGCGAAGGAGCGCTCGGCGTAGTCGCGCAATTGCGAACGCGCATCTGCCATACCCCTCTATGAACCGTTACATCACCACCACTCTTCCATACGTGAACGGCGATCCGCATCTTGGTTTCGCACTTGAGATCGTGCAGGCCGACGTGCTCGCACGTGCATGGCGCGCGCGAGGCGACCAAGTCTTTTTCAATACTGGTAGCGATGAGCACGGACAAAAGATCGCTGAAAAGGCCGAACAAAATGGAGAAGATGTACAGGCATACGTGGATCGCTATGCAGCGGAATTCAAAAAGCTGAAGGATACGCTAAATCTCAGCAACGATTCGTTCGTTCGTACTACTGACCAGTCTCACATCGAAGCAGCGCAAGAGATCTGGCGCCGTTGCGACCAGGCAGGGAACATATACGAGAAAAGCTACACCGGCATGTATTGTGTTGGTTGCGAGGCATTCAAGACCGAGCGCGAACTGGACGAATCCGGCCACTGCTTGCTTCACTCGACGCTCGAACTCCAGGAACTCTCGGAAAAGAATTATTTCTTTGCGCTCTCGAAGTATCAGGATCGCCTGAAGGAGTATCTCTCGCAGCCAGGCGTGATCGTGCCGGAGTGGCGTCGCGAGGAAGCGCTCGCGTTCGTCGAGCACGGCCTTGAGGATTTCAGTATCTCGCGCGAAAGCGCGCGTCTCTCGTGGGGTGTGCCCGTACCCGGCGACGATTCGCAGGTCATGTATGTGTGGTTCGATGCGCTCCCAAGCTATATTTCAGTGCTCGGCTTCCCGGAGGATGTAGCTGGAAATTTCAATACATTCTGGGGAAACGGCGCGACGCTCCAGATGGCGGGGAAGGATCAGGTCCGTTTCCAGTCCATCATGTGGCAGGCAATGCTCATGTCTGCGCAGATCAAGAATACCGATGCGGTCTTCTATCACGGCTTCATCAACTCAGGCGGCCAGCGCATGAGCAAATCCACGGGCAACGTGATCAGTCCGTACGAACTAGTCGCGAAGTATGGCATCGATGCGACTCGCTACATGCTGCTTCGTCATGTGCATCCAGTTGATGACTCGGACGTAACATGGGAACGACTCGACGAGTGGTACACCGCGAACCTCGTGAACGGACTTGGCAATCTTGTCGCACGCATAATGAAGCTTGCGGAAGACAATCTCGACGCACCGATTGAGATGTCCGCGCAGGAACCAGACGAAGCGTTTCAGCATAAGCTTGATGCGTTTGCGTTCGATGAAGCGATGGACTATGTATTCGAGATGATCGCGGAGTGTGATGCTGTCATGACCGACCGCGCACCGTTCAAGAAGGTGAAGGGCGAGGACGAGTCCATTCGTGCAGAAGGGAAGCAGGACATTGCGCTCCTTGCGTCTCACCTCGCAAAGATCGCTGCACACCTCGCTGTCGCAATGCCAACCACCTCTGAAACTATTCTTCGTGCGGTCCAAGAAAATAAGAAGCCTGAGAATCTCTTTCCGCGCCTCGCTTAATATATGAAATATTTTGATGCGCACTGCCATGTGCAATTCGACGCATATGACAAAGACCGCGAAGCCGTGCTCGCTGCGATGGCAGAAGCTGAGGTCGGCGGCCTGGTCGTCGGGTGTGATTTCGCATCGTCAAAAGCCGCAGTCGAGCTCGTTGCAGGTCGGGAGAATCTCACAGCTGCAGTCGGCTTGCATCCGAATGAAGTGCTTCGCCAGCCGTTCGACGTGGCTGCATTTGAAGAGCTGGTCCGTGCGCCCCAGGTAGTTGCAATCGGCGAGTGCGGCCTCGACTTCTATCGTCCTGAGGATGTAGAGCATGCGAAAGAGAAACAGCATGAGGTGTTTGAGCAGCATATCGAGCTCGCGGTAAAGCACGACAAGGCGCTCGTGATTCATTCGCGTCCATCGAGGGGAAGTCAGGACGCGTACCGCGAGACGATTGACATCCTCCGTTCGAAAAAGCGAGAATATGGCGACCGGCTCCGGGGAGACATGCATTTCTTCGTGGGCGGGGTAGAGGAAGCACGGGATTTCGTCGATCTGGGCTTCACTATGTCCTATACGGCCGTTATTACTTTCGCCCGGGACTATGACGAGGTAATTCGGTATATTCCGCTCGAAAACCTCCTTTCAGAGACCGATTCTCCCTATGTGGCGCCAGCCCCAAACCGAGGAAAACGCAATGATCCGCTGGCCGTCCGGAAAGTGGTGCGAATGTTGGCTGAAATAAGGGCAGAATCGCTCGAAACGGTGCAGCAGGCCATGCTTCAGAATGCCCGTCAAAAACTCAGGATTATTTGATTTTGCCTTCATAAAGATTTGATTGCGCAGTCCAAAATACCGTGCTACTATGCGGCAATCATGGCTAAAAATAAGGATGTGGAAATGGAACAGGACGTAGATATGGAGCTGGAGGGCGACCACGCTGAACCGCGTGTGTACGAGCTCGGCTTCCACCTCGATCCTGAGCTTCCTCAGGAGGAGGCAAAGAAAGCTTATCAGTCGCTTCGTGACCTGATCTCGAGCAAGGGAACCGTTATCGCAGAAGGCGAAATCGAGAAGATTCCGCTCGCATACACTATCTCTCGCATGGAGACCACCGGCCGCCGCGACTTCAACTCGGCATATTTCGGCTGGATCTCATATGAGACCACTGGCGAAGGTCACCAGGAGCTCCTTGAAACTGTTACTGGCGATACCCGCGTGATCCGCTTCCTCGACCTCCGCTCGAGCCGCGAAGCTGCACAGCACTCTGCTGAGATGCATGAGTTCTACCGCCGCGCTCCTGAGGCTCTTACTCAGGCTGGCGCTGGGGAAGAAGAGGTCGCTGCAGAAGGGGAACTCGATGCAGCTCTCAAAGAAGTAGGCGTATAATACCTATATGTACCTGAACAAAGTCTTTTTGTACGGAAACCTCACTCGCGATCCTGAACTTCGCGCGCTTCCGTCGGGACAGCAGGTAGCAAACTTCGCCCTCGCAACGAATCGCACCTTCACTGATAAGGACGGCCGCAAGCAGGATTCAACCGAGTACCACAACATCGTCGCATTCGGTCGTCAGGCAGAGGTTATCGGCCAGTACATGAAGAAAGGACGCCCGCTCTTCGTCGAAGGCCGCATCCAGACCCGCTCATGGGAAGCAGAAGGCAAGAAGAATTATCGCACTGAGATCATCATCGATAACTTCCAGTTCGGCCCTTCAGCACCAGGTGCAGGAGGCTCAGACGGAAGCCGCCCTTCAGCTCCAGCTCGGGAATCTTCTCCAGCTGACGCGGAGATGGGAATGGGCTCGATGACGGGCACCGCTCCTTCAGGCGACGAGATCCAGTATCCTGATGAAGAGATCAATCCGGAAGACATTCCGTTTTAATACAAATTAAGCAAATTATCATGGCACACCAAGCAGAACGAGAAGAAATAGAGCACAAGAAGTTCGTCGACTACAAGGACGTCGCGTACTTGCGCCAGTTCACCAACCCGCACGCGAAGATGCTTCCTCGCAAGCGCACCGGCATGGCTGCAGACAAGCAGCGCCAGATCGCACTTGCTATCAAGCGCGCTCGCTTCATGGCACTCTTGCCATACCTGGCTGCGTAAAGAACACAGCACGTTTAAAATAAAAGCCTCTCCTGAAGAGGCTTTTATTTTTTCCTAACGGTGGTTTACTTACACTAGCGTGCAGATGATCCTGTACGTCTAGAACAGGAGAGGTTGTCATGAATGCTCAAAAGAAGTCGTGGTGGGAATCCAATACGTTCGCAGTGGGCCTGTTTTTGTCGGTCGTTCTCGCAGCGGTTGTCCTTTTCGCGTGATCACGATCTATCAAATCAAAAATCCCCGAAGCGTTTCGCTTCGGGGATTTTTTACTTTCATTGCTGTTTAAGCTTTCTCGACGCGCTCGTTATACTCGCCGGTATCGGTGTTGATACGGAGAATATCGCCTTCGTTGATGAAGAGTGGGGTGTTGATCTGCGCGCCTGATTCGAGGGTCACAAGCTTGCTGCCGCCGGTTGCAGTGTCTCCCTTAACTGCTGGAGGCGCATCGGTTACCCTGAGCTCAACCTTCACGGGAATCTTGATGGTCACTGGCTTCTCCTTGAAAAGCATGACCTCGACGGTCGCATTCGCCTTGAGCCACTGAATCTTCTCGTGTACTGCGTCCTCAGGGAACGAGAAACGGTTCTTTGGGTTACCCTCCTCTGCGAACCAGGATTCTCCCTTGTTGGTATAGAGGTATTGCGCATTGATGGTCTCGATATCAGCTTCAGGCATGCTCTCGTTCTGGTGGAATGAGATTTCGATAACCTTGCCTGACACGAGGTGCTTCATCTTGGTCTGGTTAACCGGCTTGCGCTGTTGCATGCGGAAGACGTGCGAAGAGAGGACTTCGTACGGTTCGCCGTTATATTCGATCACTTTTTTCTGAACGATTTCGTTATATGAGAGGATTGCCATAGCGTAGCGTGTTTAAGTAAGTAACCTGCAGGGCGCGGGGCGCGTTATAAAAAATGCCCAGCACTGCTTTTGCACGGGTTTGCTGTATGATACATGACATCATGGGAGAGGTAAACAGGCGGCAGAAAGCCATGGAAAGCTACCAGGATGCCACGGATGAGGCAGTCTTGGCCGCGTCTCGGCAGGATCCGAACGTATTTTCTGTGCTTGTCGCGCGACATGAGAGCGCTTTCTTGCGGAAAGCGCAAAGCATTCTCTATTCCCGCGAAGACGCCGAAGAGGTGGTGCAAGATACATTCACACGTATCTATCTCTACGCAGATCGCTATCACGCTCAAGAAGGGGCAGTGTTCACGTCGTGGGCATATGCGATCCTTACGAACCTCTGCTTCACGCGATACCAGAAGCTCAAGAAGCTGCGCGGCCGCACCACTGAACTCGATCCTGAGGCATATGAGCGCCTGCGGGACGATACAGAGTTCCTCGAAGAGCTGACGCTCCAGGACCAAGTGCTCATGGTCCTCGCCAAGCTTCCTGAAGCAGCAGCTCGTGTCTTGCGGCTGCAGTTCCTCGAAGGGAAGACTCAGGAAGAGATCGCACAGGTGGAAGGAGCGAGCGTGGCAGCTGTGAAGACGCGGGTACATCGCGCAAAGATTTTATTTAAAGAAGTGGCCGAGAGCCAGTTATCGTATGATGAAAAATGATATGACTATTTCCAATATCGAGAACGTCGTGATGCGACGTGTCCGTCGGATGTATATCCTGCGCGTATTCCTGACCCCAACTGTTTTATCTATTTTGTTCCTGCTCCTGGCTGTATGGGGAATCGGGAGGGAAGTATGGGTCGCGCGCGTGTTCCAGAACATGCCATCGCCAGTACATGTGGACGCATTTGCGCGCTTTGCAGAGATCGCATTCCTGAATACTCGCTTTGCAGTGCAAGTTCTCGTGCTCGCAGTCGTTACTGCAGGCATCTGGTTCGCGTATAACCTGGTTAGATTACTTCAGCAAACAATGAGATATACGGTAGGGGGATAAAAGAAAAGGCGCTTGAGTAAGCGCCTTTTCTTTTGGAGATTGCTTCTAGATTTCAGCGAGCTTCTCGCGGATCTTCTTGAGGATCTCGTTCGCGATCGGCTTGTTCTCGCGGAGGAAGGTGCGAGTCGCGTCATAGCCGCGGCCCATCTTCACTTCGCCATAGCTATAGCTTGAGCCGGACTTCTGAATGATCTCATACTTCTCACCAAGTGCGATGATCTCACCTTCGCGGCTGATGCCTTCGTTGTACATGAGGTCGAATTCAGTGGTCTTGAATGGTGCAGCGACCTTGTTCTTCACGACCTTCACGCGCACGCGACCGCCCACGATCTCTTCTCCTTTCTTGATCTGCGCGATACGGCGGATGTCGAGACGAACAGATGTGTAGAATTTAAGCGCTTTACCACCCGTCGTGGTCTCAGGATTGCCGAACATCACGCCGATCTGCATGCGGATCTGGTTGATGAAGATGATGATGGTCTTTGACTTCGAGGTGATAGCGGTGAGCTTGCGGAGCGCCTGACTCATGAGGCGCGCCTGCTTACCCATCTGGGCAGATCCCATGTCACCCTCAATCTCGTCCTTTGGCGTGAGCGCAGCCACAGAGTCCACGACGATGATATCGACGGATCCAGCACGGACGAGCGATTCAACTATCTCGAGTGCCTGTTCGCCCGTATCTGGCTGCGAAATGAGCAATTCTTCGAGCTTTACGCCGATCTTCTGGGCGTATTCGGGATCAAGCGCGTGCTCTGCATCTACGAATGCGCAGACGCCCCCTTTCTTCTGTGCCTCAGCGATTGAGTGGAGTGCGAGGGTTGTCTTACCAGATGATTCTGGGCCATAGATCTCGATGATGCGGCCGCGGGGAAGTCCTCCGACGCCGAGTGCGGCATCAAGGCCGATCGAACCGGTCGAGATCGCTGGAATTGCTGCAGGCTTTCCAGCGCCATACGTCATGATGGCTTCGTCGCCGAATTTAGTCTTTATTTCCTTTATCGCGAGCTCGATGGACTTTCGTTTCGCATCGGGACTCGACTCTGCAGCTTCGATTTCATCCTCAGTAAGGGGTGCGGTCTTTGCTGCTTTCTTAGCGGTTTTCTTTGCGGGCATAAGGTTGAATATGATTAGGGAACAAATACCGTACGTCGTTCGGTCGTGATCCTTCCGAAACGGTCGGTAGCGGTTAAGGTAAGTATAGCGCTCCCGCGGGGAAGCGTCAGCTCAGTCGAAAAGTGGCCGTTCTGGTCAGTCAGCAAGGGACTCCCATCAAGGCTCACGCTTTGAGTATGAACTGCCGAACCTGAAATATTTATAAAGCCGTTATGAAAACTTTCTCCATTTTTTGGGGAAGCCAGGCTGAGGACGGGGCCGGTCAGGAAGGGGATCGCTTCTTTAAGCCCATAACCGCAGACGAGCACGAGAACGATGATTATTGTGGTCCGTATCAGCATGGTTAGAAGTCTGGTTCTTCGGCAGCAGGCTCACTTGCTGCCTTTGCTCCAGCTCGGGAGAGGACATCGCGCGGTCGTGAGCCGTCAGCTGGCCCTATAACGCCCTTTTGCTCGAGAATATCCATGAGGCGTGCTGCTCGGGAATAGCCGATTCGAAGCTTTCGCTGGAGGTATGAGGTAGACGCGCGGCCAGCTTCCTCGACGGCTTCTTTTGCCTGCTCGTACATATCGTCGTCGATATCGTCATCTGCGTCTCCCGCAAGCATCATCGCATCATTTGGCTCATGAACGGCTGTGCCACTCGTACCGAGATCCAAAGAAGCCAAGCTGCCTGCATTATGCTCTTTAATATAGCTCGCCACCTTCTTTACCTCGCTTTCAGATATATACGCAGTCTGGATGCGTACCGGCTTCTGCATGTCTGAAGAGAGGTAGAGCATATCTCCAGCGCCAAGGAGGCTTTCAGCGCCTGCACCGTCCAGAATAGTACGGGAATCGATCTGGGAAGCCACCTGGAGGGCCATGCGGGTCGGTACGTTCGCCTTGATGAGGCCGGTAATGACATTTACCGATGGGCGCTGGGTCGAGAGGACGAGATGGATACCCACGGCACGAGACATCTGAGCGAGTCGTACAATTCCCGCTTCAAGCTCACGAGGATAGGTTTGCATGATATCTGCGAGCTCATCGATGATGATCACGATATACGGCATTGCCTCAGGAAGGGGATCCATACCTTTCTTTTTGGCTGGCTCCACGATGGTTTTGTGATAAGACTCGATATCACGCACCGCTTCGCCTTCAAGGATGTTATAGCGGCGGTCCATTTCTTTCGCTGCCCATTTAAGTGCAAGGATCGATTTACGTGGGTCGGTAATGACCGGCGTCAGGAGATGCGGGATGCCGTTATAGAGAGTGAGTTCGACGCGCTTCGGGTCCACCATGATGAAACGGAGCTGGTTCGGTCCGTGGCGGTAGAGCAGGGAGGTGATGATGGCGTGGATAGCGACTGACTTACCAGAACCGGTCGCACCAGCGACAAGGCCGTGCGGCATTTTCGCGATGTTCAGGTAGTGTGGCGCGCCAGCGATATCGCGCCCGATAGCAGCAAGGATCGGCTTGGTGCTCGTGTTCCATTCTGGAGAATTGAGTACGCCGCCGAGTCCGACCATGGCTTTTGCGGCATTTGGGACTTCGATACCGACGAGCGATTTGCCCGGGATTGGCGCTTCGATACGGACTGGATGGGCTGCAAGGGCGAGCTCGAGGTTCTGCTGGAGGGTGACGATCTTCTGGAGGCGGACGCCTTCGGCTGGCTTGATAGCATAGCGGGTTACTGTTGGGCCGACTGAAACCTCATCCATCTCGACGGAAATGCCGAAGTTCTGGAAGGTGCGCTTGATGATGTTTGCGTTTGCCTTGATATCGCCGACGCCCGGCTTGCCCTTGTCTTCGCTCAGAAGCGAGAGGGGAGGAGGGTTATATTCGGCATCGAAGTTGGGAATGGCCGTGTTCGTGACGGCTGGTCCTACGACCGGATCGGGACGATTGAACATGGTAACCGTCGGTTCTTTCTCGACAGGAGCAGTAGGAGCTTCTTCGGTTTCCTGATCATCAGCTGCCTCCTCCTCAAAAGGAACTTCCTCTTCGCTCTCAGATTCCCCCTTACGGCCGATAGAAGGGAGGCGTACTGCACCTAGTGAACTCGATGCCTGGCCTGTGCTTTTTCGTACCAGCTCGATAAGGAGAACGATGTCAGTCGCAAGTGCGAGACCGAGGATGGCGAGCGTGAGGAGAATCGCGATGGCTCCCGGCGCTCCGAAGAGTGTCTGAAGCTCTATGCCTGTCCAGTTACCCACGAGTCCAGCTGGTCCTGTCATGAGGCTGGTTGCTGGATGGTAGATGACTCCGACTGCGCTGAGCACTGATCCTAATATAAGGAAGACTCCGGCTGAGGTCCGCACGGAAGCGAAGAGCTTCTTGCCGAGTATGGCAATCCCAATCCCAATGAAGACCACAGGAAGAAGGTATGACTCGAAACCGAAGATCGAGCTCATGAACAAGAATGCCTGATTGGCTTCACCGGCAAGACCTGCCGCACCGAGGCCGAGGATGAGTCCGAAGACCATAAGGATGAGCCCGAGGGTCATTCGAATTACCACCGAGGATTCGGTCTTAGGACGGCGTCTCTTGCGTTTCATCAGTTCATTTTATCACTTGCTGGCCTAATACTGCGAGGCCAGAAACAAAAGGTTTCTGAGACATGACGTGTCTCTTCCCAACGGCCACAAAGGGCGTATACTTGTCCTTGACAGCAATGGCAAATCTATAGGACATACATGGAAGATAAGAGACAAATAAGAGACACACGGAATGTAAGAACTCACGAATCAGTGAGCCGAAACTCTGATTTTGTCCTAGATAAACTCATATTCTCTAACGTATTTGAAAAAGACATAAAGCGGGTGTACATCTATCGCAAGAGCGAGCGCCTCGCGAAAGCCATACACCTCGTGGCCCCAGCTTTCAATACGACTCCCTCTCTCCGGCAGCGTCTCGATCAGATTTCGGTAGCGCTGATCGATGCAGCCATCTTGCCCCCTTCTTCAGCTCGCGAGGCATTATCTCGGGAGTTGCTGGCTCTCTCGAGCATGCTCTCAGTAGCTCGCTCGACCTCACTTCTTTCAGAGATGAATGCGGATCTCATCATCCGCGAGACGCACTTGCTCCTCGAAGAAATCGCGGGATATGAGGAGCCGCGCTTATCGTTGGAGGATGTTCCAACGCTTGCAGATTTCGCGCGGAATGCGACTCGTCAGGATGCTCGTCCCCTGCCTCGAACCGGACCAATTGAATCTGTTGTATCGCCTGAACGGAAACAGCAGAAGGGTGGGGAAGCAGGGTCTAAGAGTAGAGCAAAAGAGGTCTCTTCTAAAGGACATCTATCGGACAATCCACGTCAATCGAGCCGACAGGAGGCGATTCTCGCAGTTCTCAGTTCAAAAGGCACTTCATATATAAAGGATATCTCGACAGTAATTAAGGATGTGAGCGAAAAGACTATTCAGCGTGAGCTTCAATCGCTCGTTTTGGCAGGCAAAGTCGAGAAAACAGGGGAGCGCCGCTGGACCCAATACACCCTTGCCTAGCATTGACTTTTGGCCAGAAAGCGTGTAGTCTTCATGTGTGATAACGGGAACTAAATAAGGGGGTAATGAACCAGAGCTGGGGACCATTGCGTCTTTGGCTCTGGCTCTGTTTATCCCGTTATCCACACAAATTCCGCAAGAATTAAGCTTTCTCCTCGGTATACTTAACAGTACGCCGTAGAGAAGGGGCATTATTTCTACGCGGCTGTGTTCGTTGACAATACGATACAGGTCTTCAAATAGCTTCTGTAAGAAATTACGGAGGCGCCCGTCCTTATATACAAGGATGGGAACAGAACGGAAGTACGATTTGATTTGGAAGAAACGGATGACACGAAAACCCAACCTTTGCCAACTAGCCGATGAGATACGGGTCGATACTGTACCTCGTCGGATAGTGTGAAAGTTACGTTCGACAAACAAACTTATTAAAACTAAAGAGGGAAGCGGAAGATGATATTTATTAGTAAACATCTTTCCTTCTCACTTCAATAATTAACAAAGCAATCTCGTTTATGACTATTGCAAACTTCATCGCGAAGACTGGTGCTTCAGTCGCTGGTGCAAGTCTCGTTGCTATGTCTCTCATTGCCGCAGTTCCTGCAGCAGCTCAGACTACAACAACTACGACTTCATCAACTGACTACGCAGCTCAGATCGCAGCTCTTACAGCTCAGATCGCATCGCTTCAGGCTATGCTCTCAGCTTCACAGGGCGGTTCTATGACTACTTCAGCTACCTTCACTCGCGATCTTACGATCGGATCACATGGTACTGATGTTACAGCTCTTCAGACCTGGCTTATCGGCAAGGGCTTCACCATCTCAGCTGGCGCAACCGGATACTTCGGTGCACAGACGAAGGCAGCTCTCGCAGCATGGCAGGCAGCTAACGGTGTTTCACCAGCAGCAGGTTACTTCGGTCCGCTTACGCGCGCTAAGGTAGCTTCTATGGGTGGATCAACCACCACTACGACTACGACTACTACTGGCGGTACAACCACCACTGGTACTCTTTCAGGTGGTGAAGGTTCTCTCGACAACTTCAAGATTGTCGGTGCAACCAACACTTCGCTCAATGCATCTGACTCTGACACCATTTATGGTTTCGAGTTCAAGGCAACTGGCTCTGACCTCGCTGTCAGCCGTGTTGACTACGATGTATACCTCAGCGCTGGTTCAGGTGCTACGCACCCATGGAGCATCTTCAAGACGGCTACTCTCATGCATGGAAACACGACTGTTGCTTCAGTCGATGCTTCTAACATGAGCAACTGGAGCGAAGATGGAACAGCTTCAAACAGCAATCAGATCTACCGCATCCGATTCGACGGCCTCAAGGACGTTGTAAAGATGGATACTACAGCTGATTACTACTTGATGCTTTCTACTCAGAACGCTATCAGCAACAGCAACGCAGGTGGTACATACTCTGTAACTCTCGCATCTCAGGGCGTTCGCGCTACTGACGCTATGGGTCTTCAGCAGTACTCAACCACTGGTACTACTTGGGCAACCGTTTCGGTTTCCAACAACACCACTGGTAGCCTCGTTCTCTCAACTGGTTCTGACAACCCACAGGTCTCAACTGTACAGGCAAGCACTAACGCTCAGACTTCTGGCGTAGTTCTTACCACCTTCACCCTCCAGGCGAAGGATTCAGATGTGAGCGTGTACACGATCCCAGCAACTGTCGCTACAACCAGCGCAACTGCTACGAACATCGTTCGCAGCTTCAAGCTCTACCAGGGTTCAACTTTGATTGACACTGAGAGCATTGGTGCTGGTGCATCGAACAACTTCACGTTCAAGAACCTCAACATCAAGATTCCAGCTGGTTCAACCCAGAGCTTCTCGGTACAGGCTGATATCAACTCAGTTGACGGCGCAGTCGTACCAGAAGGATCTTCTGTAAAGGTTTCTATCAACACCGCAGGTAACTTCGATGCTGAGAATGCAAATGGTGATCAGGTTAGCGTAACCGGTACTGTTACTGGTAATGCAATTACCTTCCGCACCATCGGACTTAGCTTCGACACCAACCCTGTAACTTCTGCAACTGCAACTTCAGTTGGTACATCTGGTACTCAGCAGGGTAACTTCACCTTCACCTTCAACGTAACTGCGTTTGGTCAGGATGTTTACTTCTCGAAGACTGGAAGCGTAGCTGTTAGTGGTCGCCTCCTTGCAAACGGAACGGCTACAAGCACTGTCGCATCTTCGACTGCTCTCACTTCTACAGCTGACACCAGCTCTGGCAACAGCAACAACTATGTTGTTCACAGCGGCCAGACAAAGAGCATCACTGTAACGGTAACTGTACCTGCAGGTACGAACGCTTCTCTTAGCGCGATCCTCGATAGCTTCCACTATGGAACGACCGACGCTACTGTAGCAGCATCGTCAACCTCACTTACAACCAACTACCAGACTGGCCCGGTTTACCTCCACAGCTAATTCTTAGCTCGGATCTAAATCACCTGACTGATTAGTTAGTGAACAAAAAACCACCCGCAAGGGTGGTTTTTTGTTTTATACACAGGCTCGGCGGGGCGCATGATATGCTATATGAAATGACGTACTTTACGGATTTTATTAAATTCGTGGGTGGATTCGCCTTCATCCTGGTAGGAGCGCTCCTGCTCCTGCATATCTTTACGGTTCCCACGCCATAAGGTATAGTGCGTTTGTACGGACCGAAGACAGCTGGCAACTCCGAAGGGAGTAGAAGACCGGCCGAGGAACTACTTCTGATCTCAGGATCAGAAGGCGTCGATGTCTCCACGGTCTCGTTTCCTGCAAAGGAGCGGGGCTTTTCCGTTTCGTACACAACACCAATCTATGGCAATTACTAAAGCAAAAAAGCAAGAAATCGTCGCAAAGGTAGGTGACGCTATTGCTGATGCAGCATCAGTCGTGTTCGTGCACTTCAAGGGACTTTCCATGGGGGACACGAGCGCGATGCGTAAGGCGCTGAAGAGCGAAGGGGTACAGTACTTGGTTGCAAAGAAAACACTCATTCGTCACGCGCTTTCATCGAAGGGATACACAGGCACATTGCCTGAGCTTCCTGGAGAGATCGCAATCGCATGGAGTTCTGCGGAAGCAGGTTCTGGCGATCCGACGCTTGTCGCACGCAATATTTACGAGCACAGCAAGAAGCACAAGGAGTCTCTTTCCATCGTGGGAGGTATCTTCGAGAACTCGTACCAGGATGCGTATGGCATGAATGCCATCGCGACTATTCCGCCGGTACCTGTTCTCCGTGGCATGTTCGTGAACGTGATCAATTCACCTATCCAGGGTCTCGCAATCGTTCTTAATCAGATTGCCGAGAAAAAGGCTTAAATTATAAACCGTACTGAAATCATATGGATGAGACAACAACAGCTCCAGCTGAAGAAGTAGTTGAGACGGCTCCAGAAATGGAAGCGGCTCCTGCTCCTGCAGCGCCGGCAGCAGAAGAAGCAACAGTTGAAGTTCCTGAGAAATTCAAGAAGATCGTCGCTGAAATCGAGGCGATGACCGTTCTTGAGCTCAACGAGCTCGTTAAGGTGTTCGAGAAGAAGTTCGGCGTATCAGCAGCAGCTGTCGCAGTTGCAGGACCTGCAGCAGGCGGCGCAGCAGCTGACGAAGGCAAGAGCACGATGAATGTCGAGCTCACCGACGCAGGAGGCAACAAGATCGCAGTCATCAAGGCAGTCAAGGAAATCCTTGGTCTCGGCCTTAAGGAGGCGAAGGACCTTGTCGATGGCGCACCTTCGATGGTGAAGGAGAATGTCGGTAAGGACGATGCAGAAGCTCTCAAGGCAAAGCTTGAGGAGGCTGGCGCAAAGGTTACCCTCAAATAATCCAGAACCAGGAAATACAAAAAGCAGCCCGTCATTTAGGGCTGCTTTTTGTATTTCCTGGTTCTGTCAATGCTTTGCGGGTACCTGCCAGGCGAGGTAGAATGCTCGGAATGGATCCCTTGGCTCGCTTGTTCAGTTCTTCAGCTCGACTGAAGCTTCTCAGATTATTCCTCTTTAATGACGATGCAGGTTTCTCGGTAACGGATGCTGCATTCCGCGTGAATGTCCCGAAGGACTCTGCTCGAAAAGAGATGAAAGTGTTGCTCACGTCCCGCATCATTCGCAAGAAGGCAGGGAAGGACGGGGTAGTTTATATCGCCAATAAGCGATTCGTTCACTACCAACCGCTCCTGGTATTCTTGCGAGATACGACAGAAGTGGGTGATCTGCGTATTGTCACAGAGATAAAAAAAGCAGGGAATCTGCGCCTGGTCACTCTTTCAGGTCTCTTCACGGGTGCTATCGAGACAAAAGCTGACATTATAGTAGTAGGGGATAAGCTCGACGAAAAACGCCTTGAAAAGTCTATTCACGAGCTCGAGGCTGAATTAGGGCGTGAACTGCGGTACGCATCCTTCTCCACAGAGGATTTCCGTTATCGAGTCGGCGTCTATGACCGCCTCGTTCGGGACATTTTTGACTATCCACACCGCGTCATCTTCGACAAGATAGGCATGCAGTAGCTTGCTACACTTTATAGAGGCAGGCATTTCACCTGCGGAAGCCTTTATAAACACAGCCTTTGGCTCGTTAACGATTCGTTTTTACTACTATGATTATTACTACGTGGGCTGATGTCTTGACGCAGTCGTTCCAGAACCTCGCGTACGGACTTGTGCTTTTCCTTCCGAACCTTTTGTTCGCCATTATCATCTTCGTTGTCGGCTGGCTTGTCGGAGCTGGGCTCGGTCGCTTGGTATCGCAGGCAGTGCATGCGATACATGTGGACAAGGCCCTTCGTACGGCCGGCGTCGACCGTGTCGTCGAGCGTGCTGGTTGGAAATTGAACTCGGGCGCGTTCCTCGGCTTCTTGGTGAAATGGTTCTTTATCATCGTTTTCCTTCTCGCATCTCTCGACATCTTGGGTCTCACTGATGTCACAGCATTCCTTCGTTCTGTTGTACTGACGTATCTCCCTCATGTCATCATCGCAGTGCTTATCCTTATGGTTGCAGCAGTACTCGCAAATGCTGCGCAGCGCGTTATCTCGGGATCAGCGGCCGCAGCGAACGTTCGCTCAGCGAACCTGCTCGGTTTGATCGCTCGTTGGGCTATCTGGATATTCGCTCTTCTTGCAGCGCTTGACCAGCTCGGCGTCACGCCATTCATCCAGACGCTCTTCACAGGGGTCGTGGTGGCGTTCTCGCTCGCATTCGGTCTCGCATTCGGCCTTGGCGGTCAGCAGGCAGCTGCAGACACGATCAAGCACATGCGTGAAGAGATGCGTTAGTCTCCATTCACAAGGGAGAACACAAAAAGCCCGAAAGGGCTTTTTGTGTTGATTAAGATAAATTTAGCTCCAGGTCAGTGGTATTCTGAAAGAATGGTAAAGAATCTGCAGCGTAAAGGAATGAAAGGATTCACTCTCATAGAATTGCTTGTCGTCATCGCGATAATAGGCATTCTTTCATCAGTCATTCTCACGTCGCTCAATAATGCCCGACAGAAAGCCGATGATGCGCAGCGCGAGGCTCAGCTTAAGCAAATCTCAACGGCGTTGACCCTCTATGCGGACGATCACAATGGCACATACCCCTCGCTCGGAGTGGATTCCCGAAACTCGACGAACTGGGCGAGTCTGGCTTCGGTATTATCTCCCTATATTTCAACCCTCCCAGTCGATCCATATAATGGTAAGGGGGAAGGATACATGTGCTCAAATTGCGGGGAGTATCTCTATAACGGAGGGGGAACGAAATATGTCCTCAGTACCTATCTCGCAACGAATGCCCCGAATAAGACCGGGGTGAAATGGAATAATTACGTGGAAATACCACCGGTTACTGCTCCGCCGTATTCCCATGCGGGATCAAACCTATACGGCCCTTTTTTCTCTATATCCCAGGGCTGCACCCAGAGCGACTTTTCAATCTGTAACTAGGCCGAAACATTGCCCATTTGACAGGGGATTTCAGGCCGCGTATACTCGCTATACGTGTCTATATTCACGAAGAAATCACTGTTTAGGAGGGGTCAATGAAGGACGGTCGAACGACCTCTTTTAACCGCTCCTGAGGCGGCTTTTTTCTTGAAAAGTCCACGTGCACCTTGAAAACTGAATATGTATAAAAGGTAATCAATACCGCTAGAAATAGCGTGAATTGATATTGCATTAGATATTGTGGTGTTCAGGTTTCCGCACAGGAAACGTGAAGGGTGCACGGTGGATGCCTTGGCTTAGAAAGGCGATGAAGGACGTTATTAGCCTGCGATAAGCTTCGGGGAGGTGGCTTGTAACCTTTGATCCGAAGATTTCCGAATGAGGAAACTCAATCCTTAATGGATTACCCATTCCGTATGGAATGAGGAGCGAACCTTGGGAAGTGAAACATCTCAGTACCAAGAGGAAAATAAAACAACAGCGAGTTGCTTTCTGTCTGTTCGATGCTTCGAGCAGATAGAAAGCAACTCTCGCGATTCCCTTAGTAGCGGCGAGCGAAACGGGAGATAGCCCAAACCATATGCTTCGGTATATGGGGTTGTAGGGTAGAAGCTCCATACTTGTATGGCAAAAGTTACAAAGGATCTATATAGCGGAAGTTGCTGGGAAGCAACGCCCCAGAGGGTAATGGCCCCGTACGCGAAATATAAATCTCTTTTGTGCTTCTATTCCTGAGTAGTTCGAGACATGAATAGCTCGGATGAATCTGCCGGAACTAACCGGTAAGGCTAAATACTTTCTAAGACCGATAGTGAACTAGTACCGTGAGGGAAAGGTGAAAAGAACCCCGAGAGGGGAGTGAAATAGTACTGAAACCGTGTACTTACAAAGGGTTGGGGTGGGTTTTACATCCATTCCAGCGTGCCTATTGAAGAATGAACCTGCGAGTGTATGTATGTCGCTGGCTAAGTCCGTAAAGGGATGGAGCCTCAGGGAAACCGAGTGTGAATAGCGCGATCGTGTCATACATACGACCCGAAGCCAAGTGAGCTTACCATGGGCAGGTTGAAGTTTGTCGAAAGACAGATGGAGGACCGAACCCGTACGTCGTACAACGCGTTGGGATGACCTGTGGTAAGGAGTGAAAAGCTAATCGAACTTGGTAATAGCTGGTTCTCTCCGAAACAGCTTTTGGGCTGGCGTCATGTGATCCTTCCGGGGGTAGAGCACTGGAAGGGATGAACAGGGAGAAATCTCGTCATTCCTATCAACCTCCGAATACCGGAAGTTACAGCATGGCAGTTAGACTATGGGGGCGAAGCTCCATGAGTCAAAAAGGGAAGAGCCTAGATCGCCAGTTAAGGTCCCTAAATTGATACTGAGTACAACTCAAGGAAGTGAGAATCCTTTGACAATGAGGATGTTGGCTTAGAAGCAGCCATCATTTAAAGATAGCGTAACAGCTCACTCATCGAGGGTTCTTGCGCCGAAGATGATCGGGGTTAAGTATCATACCGAAACTGCGGGTTTGTGCATTTCATAGAGGGTGTCCGATGGATACTCTCAAGAGCAGGCGGAGTCCTGAAAAGGAGTCTCGAGAAACAGAGGTTCTAACGGACCTAAATCATCGAGATGTGTAATATGAATCTCATAAGTAGGACTAGTAATCGCGGATCAGTGTGTCGCGGTGAATGTTCGGTAAAAACTTGTGGGGAAACAGGGGAGGTCCAAACTTCACTGTGAGCGTGATTTCACTGATGATGAGAATCAGAAGTAAAAATCAAGGTGGGAATTCGTTTTGACGATCAGCTGGAGAAGGTTGAAAGTTGTGGTCTGAAGCTCGACCGCGTTAAAGAAACGAACCATCGTAATGCCATTACACCTCTGTCTTCGCTTTCGTTTGGTGCGAGTGTGTTTCTGAATATGTGCAAATGTAGCTCAATGGTAGAGCACTGCCATCAAGCGCAGGAATACTGGTTCGAGTCCAGTCATTTGCGACATATTTCATGTTCTTTCAAACAACACTCGTGCCCTCTATGAAATGCACAAGCGGTAGGAGAGCGTTCCGTTCTGCGATGAAGCCCAAGGGGTGACCCACGGTGGAGCGTACGGAAGTGAGAATGCAGGTACAAGTAACCACAATGCGGGTGAGAACCCCGCACGTCGAAAGATCAAGGTTTCCTCAGCTAT
>JARIGM010000008.1 GCA_029288865.1 Candidatus Kaiserbacteria bacterium | reverse complement strand
CCTGCTCCTTCCAGTATGAAACTATTTTTTCTTCCCTCTTGGCCGTCTCGCTTTTGAGGACTTTATCTTCGTCCTTTTGCATAAAGTAGACTATACACTGATATGTGAAAAATTTCCTCCTTATCGTAAGAGGCTACATCTCTTGCGGAGCCTTGATGCCGAGCACGTCGAGGCCGGAAGATAAAATGTTTTTGACCGCGACGACCGCAGCGAGATTGGCGCTTAAGATCTTTCCGTCTACGATCATGCGCTCGTTTGCATACCAGCTGTTAAATGCGGACGCGAGTTCTATCAAATACGTCGCCACATGATGCGGCTCGAGCTCTTTTGCCGCGCGCGCCACGGCGTCTGGGTAGTGCATGAGCAAACGAGAGAATATAAGCGCGCTTGAAGATGCCGCTTCGCTCACCACCTCCGCCTTGCCTGCTTCGCGCAAGAGCGAAGACGCCCGCGCATGCGTGTATTGCAGATACGGCCCCGAGTCGCCCTCAAACGAAAGCGATTTCTCCGGATCAAACACGATGTCTTTGCCGGTCCCCTGCTTGAGCACGGTGTACTTAACCGCGGCGACCGCTATCTCCTGCGCCACGCGCTCAGGCTCCGCGAGCTTTCTTTCCTGCATCTTTTCTTTTGCCGCACCCATGAGGCTCATGAGGAGCGACTCGCCGGTAATAACGTTCCCCAGGCGCGAGGACATCTTGCCCGAAGCGAAGCGCATCATGCCGTGCGAGCGGTGCACGAGCTTCTCCCCTAAGTCGGGAGAAACGAGTTTTGCCGCGAGGTACACCACCTTGAAGAACTCCGACTGCTCCTGCGCCGTGATGGTTATAGACTCGTCGAAGTCGAGCTTCTTTTTCTTAAGCTCCATAAGCCCGAGCTCTTTTGCCTCGTAGGTCGGGAGCCCCATCTTGTTGAGGAAGACTCGTGTATGCAGGCCGTACCCTTCGCCTTTGAAGACGGTTGCGCCTTCGCTCTCAACAAATATATCCGGATGCGCTTTTACGATAGCAGTGCCGAGCGGCGCCGACTCGCTCTCGAAGAAATAAAAATCAAATTTCGTATCGAGCATCTGGTAGAGCTCTTCGAAATGATCGAGCGTGAGCTTCCTCCCTTTTTCATAGAGGGCGTTCACCCGCTCGTCGCTCTTTTCGTAAATCTTCTTGTTGAGCTCGTCGATCGCTTTCTTGTCTTCGGCATTTTCTTCATAACGCGAAGCGCCCTCAACGTAGGCAGCGCTGATATCCTTGATTGAAGGGTTGTCGATATTCTT
>JARIGM010000001.1 GCA_029288865.1 Candidatus Kaiserbacteria bacterium | reverse complement strand
CGCGGCCTTTATGTCTTCAACATTCTCGCACGTCGCTACTATCGCAACGGAGCCGCCCACCTTGAGCGTCGTGAGGGACGCAAGCGAAACCGACTCAGATACGATCATATGCAGCAACTCTACTGCCCTCTCTGATGTGCGACCGTATTAATCTGCTGGATGAACGATGCGCCTTGTGTCGTATATTCAGGATGATCCTTTACCGCACGGTTTACCCACGCGCGAGCTTGCGCGAAGTTACCATCGTTTCCATACGAAGCAGCGACATTAAATTCTGCCTGGGCGGAATAATTCTCAGCTGTGAGGAAATCAGCGTAATCTTTCGCTGTGTAGTATGCGAGCGAGAGAATCTGAGAGTCGACGGTAGTAGTGCCGAGAGAATTCATCAGGAAGGCTTTGCCTCCTGCGACATCGCCCGAGATGATCTTCCCCGCGGCTACATACGGCGCAAGTGCGCTGAACGACGTATCGAGAGAATACGCTTTCTGGAATGCCGTGTTCGCAGCGGCGATGTTACCTGACTGCCATTGCTCTACGCCTTCTTCGATATAGAGACTCTGCTTGTTCGGTGAGAGCTGTTCAGCGGTAGTGACCTGTACGAGTGCGTCCTTATAATCGCCGAATGAACGGAGCCCATATGCGAACTCGATATGAATGCGAGCGTCCTTCGGAATACGCTTCGTAAGCGCGAGCATCTGCTGCACGGCATAATCTACAAACGTTTGACGGTCTGCTGCAGAGATATTCTGATTTGTCGCGACTGATCCTGCATATGACATGAGTTGCTCCGTGATTTCCTGATCTCCGAATCCTCCGTCTGCATACGCCTGCTTGAACGCAGCGAGATTCACGTTACTATCCTGCGAAGGGGTGATCGCCGTGATGAGATCGGTTGCAGCACGCATGCCGGGCACGTTCACGATCCACAGCGTGAGGGCGAGCGCAATCCCCGCAACTGGAAGCGCGACCAAACTAAGCTGATCCTCAGAAACCTCACCGAGGTCTTCGAGATACTTTACGGGCTTTCCGATCGCGCCATGCACCATAGCGAGAATGGCGATGAGCGGCATGTACGTGAAGAGATTATCGAATACGAAGATTCCTTGAAAGGCATACGCTGCGAGTGCGCCGATAAGCAAGATCTTCTCTTTCTTCGACATCTGGCTCCTGAAGATGCCATACACGGTTGCACCGAGCAGCGCGAGGAAAAGGAGCAATGCAGGTGCCCCTCCCGCGATCAGCCAATCAAGATAGATATCGTGAGCACGATCGAACCATGGCTCTTGGCCGTACATGTTCGGCGTGTAATACGTATTGAAGACATAGTTGAATCCTTCTTGACCCCATCCAGTAATAGGGCGAGCAAGGAAGCCCTTGTATGCCATGTTCCAGATATGGAAGCGTGCTGCGCTTTCGCCATCAGAAAGCGAGATGGTAGCGAGACGTCCGAATGCTGGAAGCTTCTGCACCCATGGCTCGTGACGCACGAGCACGAATCCGCCGATGAGCACGAGCATGCCGATGAACAAAGTGGCAGCAGACTTGCGGCCGCGAGCACCAGACTCAACCATCCATAGCAATGCTCCCAGCAAGACAGCGCCGATGAAGCCAAGGATCGCGCCGCGAGTCTCGGTGTAGAGCAAGATGACTACCTCGAGAATAGATATGCCGAAGAGCACGTACCGAAGCCATGCGTATTCCTTCTTAGTATCGAGGGCTAGCCAGAGCGTGAGCGCAAAAGCGAAGAGGAGGTAGGCAGCTAGATATGCAGAGTTTCCGATCGTCGCGTCGACGCGCGTACTTCCCTGATGGATAGCGAGCACATGGAAGATCTGCAATACGCTGTATCCGCAAAGGATGGTCGCTGCACCGACGAATGCGAGCCACCAGTTACGCCACAACTTCATCACAGTGAAAGTCTGCAGCGCGCAGAAGAGCATGAGCAGGTGCACGAGCGTGACCCATCCGTCCATACGTTCATAATTGCTCCAGAATGCCTTATGAGGATTAACCGCGAAGGCGTCAGCGATCGCCATCCAGATGACAAGCGTGCCGAAGAGCACTGCCGGCCACGAGAATCGCGGGCGATACCGCTTATCGGCAACCGCAAGGAGCGCCCAACCAGCGAAGGCAATCTCTACGAGGATACGGAATGCGAAATTCTTACCCGTGATGAACGGGAAGAAGAACGAGTTCGCGATGGCGATGCCCGGGATTACAGGAATAAAAGGTATTACGAATAATGCGATTATGACGCCCCAACGGACGATACGGGTTACGGTGTTTTCTGCCATATGTGGTTTTATGATACCACGCACGTATGTTTTAGGCCGTTACTTGACGGTAGATCCAACGGAATGCGAAATAACTTTCTCCCGCAATGAGGGCTGTCGCTAAGATCTGAGCGAGAATGTACCAAACGTGAAGCTTGTCGACGAATAAATACACGAGGAGCGTATTAATCCCGAGATTCACGAGTGAGATTGCAAGATGGAGCACGAACTGACGATGGGAACCCACCATGGTGCGGTTTCCGAATGTCCAAAGTTTATTCGCAAGGAAACTTGCTACGAATGCAAAGATGAACGAAATGACTGCGGCGGCTAGATACCACATGCGAGCATACTCCACCAATACGTACAGCACACTCAAGTTTACCAATGCCGCGAAGACTCCCGACACCAAGAATCGTCCGATGCACAACGCGGTCTCAAGTTGCATGCCAACGCGTAAAGAACAAATCGCAATGACACAACGAACACCATGCATCCAGTTCAGTTTCTTTCCTTCCTCTCTGCTGCGTGCCTTATACGAAATCGGAACCTCGATAACCTTTCCATGACTGGCAATAACGCGCGTCATTTCAACTGCATCGAAGACGAAGTCATCGCTCTGCTGTGCGAGAAGAGAAGGTATGAGCTCCCGCGGGAATATCTTGTAGCAGGTGGTTATATCTGAAAACTTCGTTCCGTATACAAGATTGAATACACGCGCGACAAGCAGACCGCCGTAAAAATAAATATGACTGAACGGTACATTGTTCTGGCCTGCGATACGGGACCCGAACACTGATCGCGCTTCGCCTTTGATGATCGGTTCAAGCAGTATGTGATACTCATCTGGATCATATTCTGCATCAGCGTCCTGAATGACGACGTAATCGCCGGTTGCTCTGCGGAAACCATCTTTCACGGCGGCACCCTTGCCGCCGTTCTGCTCGCGGAATACGCTCTGCACGACACCAGACGCGAGCGCACGTACGGTCTCTTGCGTCTGTTTATGCGAACCGTCGTCGACAATAATGACTTCGCGTTCCCATCCTTCAGGCAGAGGCGCCGCCACGACCCGTGCGACGACATCGGCAATAGTTTCCGGCTCGTTGTAGCATGGGATTATGATAGAAAGCTTCATGAGGTACACTATACCGTATGTCCCGTTGGCCTCACCATCTCAAAGAACGCATCCTAGAAACCATTCCGCCTACCTATCGCCAAGACCTTGTCGACCTCAAGAATGTCCTCTGGGGCTCCTATCGGCAATCATATTATTCCCAGTCCGGCGAGGATATCGTAAGTTCAAAGCTTCTCACAAAGGAAAAGGGTTACTTCGTAGATGTTGGCGCGAATCACCCGTTCCGCTATTCCAATACGTACCTTTTATATAAGCGTGGCTGGCACGGCCTGAATATCGATCCTTATGCGAAAGCGATTGATTATTTTAAACGGGCACGTCCACGTGATATGAGCGTAGTGCTCGGCGTAGCGAGCACCGAAACTTCGCTCCCCTATTATCAATTCGCTGATCCTGCATTCAACACATTCTCCCCTGACGCTGCAGCTGATGCGCGTAGACGTTCCTGGCTCAAGGAACTTCCGACAAGCCTGATCCCAGTTCGTCCGCTTGCCGATATATTAGAAGAGTACGTTCCGGTGGAGACCCCTATCGACTTCCTGAATGTCGATACCGAGGGATATGACCTCGAGGTGCTACGTTCGAATGATTGGCAGCGGTTTGCCCCGCAAGTGATTGCCGTGGAAGATCATACATTCGACGTTAATAATCCTTCTCATTCTGAAACGTATCGCTTCTTGGTTGAGCGTGGTTATACCCTATACGCATGCACCGGTATTACGCTTATCTTCAGACAGTCCCAATCTCACTAGTTATATGAAAGATTCTCTCATCTCGTTTCTGGAGAAGCACATTAAGATTGACGTGCGCTATCTCGCACGCGGAACATTCTGGGGTATCGTCTCGCAAATCGCGAGCGTTGGTTCCGCACTTGCACTCTCCGTTGTTTTGTCTCGATATGTTTCGAAAGATGTCTATGGCGAGTACAAGTACATCCTTTCTCTCGTTTCCCTCCTCCCTATCCTTTCCCTTACTGGACTCGGTAATGCAGTCCTGCAATCAGTTTCGCGCGGATTCGATGGCACGCTTGCGCTCGCCTTCCGTACGAACCTACGCTGGAGTATCGCAATCTTCGTAGGCGCACTCGCGATCGCGCTTTATTATTTCCTGCAAGGCAACTACACGATCGGTATAGGTGTCTTGATCGGCGGATCGCTTACACCATTCATTATCGGCGCAAGCCTAGCATCAGCATTCCTCACTGCCAAGAAAGATTTTGCGCGTCTTGCTATCTATAGCGGCGCAGCAGGCAGCCTCATCCCGGCAGGTGCACTCATCATTACTGGCTTCACCCTTCCGAATTCTCTCGCGTTAGTAGTCGTCTACTTTATTGCGAATGCCGTTACCGACTTGCTCCTCTATTGGTATGTCATGCGCCTCTACAAGCCCGACCCGACGACCGCTGATCCTGGCGCGTTGTCATATGCCAAACACTTGAGCTTCATGGGAATCATTGGCGGAATCGCAGCGAACGCGGACCAGATCCTCTTGTTCCACTTCGTCGGACCGGCGCAACTTGCGATCTACAGCTTCGCGACCGGTATCCCTGACCAGCTCAAAGGACCGCTTAAGAATCTCGACGGCATGTTGCAGGCTCGATTTGCCAATCACCTGCCTCAGAATATCCGAGACAACATGGGCACGAAGTCTTTGCTGCTCCTGGCCTTTTCGATCGTATGTATCGTCATATACATACCGCTCGCACCGTTTGTCTATCATATCCTCTATCCAACCTATAGTGTCGCGATTCCCTATTCGCAAGTATATATACTCTCATTCTTGAGTCTGATGTTCGCTCCGAGCGGTTCCTATCTCGGCGCAAAGAAACTGTTAAAGGAACAGTACATCAGTTCCGTCGTCATCAGCATCGCCCAGATAATCTGTATGTGCGTGGGAATCTTCTACTTCGGGCTCTGGGGACTCATCTGGTCAATCATATTTATCCGCATGATCACTGGAATACTCTGGTATATCTTGTACCGGATCGCATCACGACCTGACAGAATCGCATAATTTGGAGCAAGCTCGCTGATACCTTATTATAGTCCTATGAGTTCCAAATTAAGAGATCGTATCCGTGCCAAGCGGGCAAGCATTACCGCATTCAGTGATTGGTATAAAGTTGTCTTCCCCTTTAATCACTTCCACAGAGGAGAGCAGACGCTTCACTTGCGTAACGGCTTCCCCATAACGATTCACGACATATTCTCGTCCGAGCTTTCGTTCGTTACGTCATTCTTTAACCTTAACGAATACCGACTGAATGAGGTTCCTCTTCCTCCTAATCCGATCATTGTCGATTTGGGAGCGAACATCGGTGCCTTTAGTATCGATGCGAAAGCACACTATCCTGATGCGACAATCACAGCATACGAGCCTCACCCGGTAACATTCGCACTTCTCGAAAAGAATGCTCCGTTCGCGGAGCTTAAGCAAGAAGCTGCTGCAGGAAAAGATGGCATGGTCATGATACAGGCCGATGGTCCTGCAATCGCACGGCACCTAGTTGAGAAAGATGGCATCGCTGTTCCTGGACGAAGCCTTGATACGATACTCGCAAACTTCGATCACGTGGATTTACTGAAGATTGACGTGGAAGGTGCAGAATTCGACCTTATCGAAGCCGCTTCTGAATCCACCATCAGGAAGATTCGTCACTTGATCATCGAACTTCATGCAATACCATGGGGATCGCGAAATAATTGGGCTGAAGATTTCTTCAAGCCGCGCGGATATTCAGTCCATTGGATGTATCCATGGGGAGTGGCGCATATATGGAAAGACGAGAAGTAGAGACCTCTTCACTTGAAACTCCCGTACTCTTTATAGTTTTCAATCGTCCGGACACGACCCTTCGGGTATTTGAAGAGATTCGTAAAGCTCGCCCGTCGAAGCTTTTCATAAATGCTGATGGTCCACGGGCACATGTTCCGGAAGACAAAGAGCGCTGCGAGCAAGTACGCACAGAGATTCTTTCTCGCATAGATTGGCCATGCGATGTGCAAACACGCTTCCTAGACACCAACCTCGGCATCAAATATGCACCGAGCTCAGCCATCGATTGGTTCTTCGAGCATGTCGAAGAAGGAATAATTCTCGAAGCTGATTGCTTGCCTGACCAGACCTTCTTCCCGTACTGCGAAGAGCTCCTCGCGAGATACCGAGACGACGAACGTATCATGCAGATCAGCGGTACAGACGTCGAGCAAGGAAATCGAAATTTTAAATGCTCGGCAAGTTACTATTTCTTATCCATCCCTTGTATATGGGGATGGGCAACATGGCGCCGCGCATGGAAGCACTACGATGTCGAAGTACGTTCATGGCCTCAGATTCGTGATTCGAAGCTACTCTACAGTCTGTTGCCGAGCGCAGCCGCTTTCCGCCTTGGAAAGAAATTTCAAGAATACTACGACAAGAAGATACGGAGTTGGGATGGCCAATGGATACTCTCCTGTCTTTCTACGCGAGGACTCTCGGTCTATCCTCGGCAGAATCTCATATCGAATATCGGATTCGACCAGTTCGCTTCGCAGACAACCGTCTACGATCCCCTCTGGGCAGACCGTCCCACCTATCCAATGCAGTTCCCCCTCATCCATCCAGAATCGGTCTCTGTTAACTCTTATGATGAAGCGTATTACCTTGAGAAAGGACAAGGAGTCAGTCATCTTCTTAAGGATCGATTGAAATGGTTCTTCAAATATCGATTTGGCATGCCGTACCTTTTTCTTAAAAAGGCGTATTATGCACTCATGAAACCTCAGAAATATAAGGAGTTCGTGAACGACGCTGAGCGATTGCTTCTTCCATAACATATGAAAAAGAACCTCGTTCTCGGCACGATAAAAGGCTATGACTTTGAAGTGCTCCGCCCCTTCCTTGCGACACTTAAGAAAGCGGGTTACGAAGGAGACACAGTCTTCTTTTATTCACAGATAGATCCAAAAACGCTCGAAACGCTGAGAGAATGGGGCGTGATCCTCGTTCCCTTTATGACGACTCCTCCTTATATGGAAGGAGCGTGGGCGCGACATAATGAGTGGACCACTAACGCGCACTGGCAAAACACTGCAGTGCATAGTCTTAGATATTTGCTCGCATATTGCTATCTTAAGGAATTCGGAGACCGCTACGAGAACGTGTTGCTTTCTGACACGCGTGACGTGATTTTCCAAAAGGATCCGTTTGACTTCTCTCCTCAAGATAAGCTGTACTGCTTCACTGAACACGAAGGCTCAGTGATTGCAGATTCTTCTATTAATGCGATGTGGATCGAGAAAGGATTCGGAAAAGAAGTATCAGACGAACTCGCTTCGAAGCCTATCATCTGCTCAGGGGTTACCGTCGGCTCCGCAGCACGCGTCCTTGAATACCTTTCCATATTCGTAAAGACTGTCGTGGATCGAGATGTACCCATCGAGATCCCCGGCATGGATCAGGGCATACATAACTACCTTATCTACAAGAACCTCCTCCCTGCGTTACAGATATACAAGAATGATGAAGGCCCTGTCTTTACCGTGGGCATAGAAGATACACTCGTACGGAAGAATGGCCATATCTTAAACGGTCATGTCGTCGTGCCGAACGTCGTTCATCAGTACGATCGTCATTGGAATGTCGCGAAACACTATTACAGCGTCCGCTTCATTATTCGCCACCACATTGCGTACACGCGTGGCCATCTCTCAACATTCTTCCGCTCTCGATTGCCGGGAATATATGGTTCCTTTATAAGCGTACGGAACGCTATACTTCGTCGTAATAAAGCGTAGCCTATTTATCCAGATATGCCTTTTCTAAGGCAGTAAAATGTTGCTGTAGAGAGAATTCTCTGATGACGCGATCGTGTGCAGCTTCACCGAAGATGGTGCGCTTTGTATCATTCATCAGCAGATCTATGATCTTTGTCGCAAGATCATCTATATTGTATGGATTCACGATATATCCTGTCACCTCATCTTCGATACTTTCTGAAGATCCGCCGAAACAGGTCGCGACCACCGGTTTGCTGCATGCCATGGCTTCAAGATTAGTTACCGGGAAAGAATCGAAACAAACCGAAGGAACAGTAATGACGTCGGATGCGTGATAGGCGGCACGCAGTTCATCACCCTCAAGCCATCCGGTAACACGGACATGTTCTGAAAGGCCGGCGGCTCGAGTTCGATCTTGAAGTTCCTCCACATAGTGGTCCGCCATTCCGGCAATAAGCACGAGTGCTGTGGGAACTTCTTGTACGATCTTCTTCAACGCCTCAAGAAGAACGTCTCCGCCCTTAAGCCGGGTGATACGGCCGCCGAAGAGGATTACTTTTCTTCCTTGAAGATTGAATTTCTCCTTAAACGTTCGTATCGAATCCGGCTTTATTTCCCACTCGTCTGCATTTATGCCGGTATACAACACCTCAAATCCAGGCAAGCCATTCTGGGCGTACGCTCTCTGTAGTGCTTTACTCACTGCGAAGCGTTTATCCGTATAGCGTCGTACATAGTAGCGGATCACTAGATTCCGTAGCGGATTATATCTCCATCTGTACCGCCTTATCTGGTCGGTGACCTTCACATGGTAATCCCATTCCTTCTTGCAGACCGGATTAGCAGGATCAATGAATTCCACTAATTTTGCATAGTGGAATAGCATGACGTCGTGGGCCGTAATAAATACTCGGGACCCCGCCTCCTTTGCAAGTTTTAGGACATGGTACGAGAGATCGTAATGTACGTTATGTACGTGAACAATATCAGGCTGTATCTCTGCAAACAGTCTTCGGATGATTTTCACCGGTCCTGGGTTATACAAGCTTCTCCATGCACGCCAACGTTCAGGATATCGAGAGTAGATTGAAATTATCCGAACACCATCAACATTCTCTTCTCTAAGACCTCCAGGAATATCTTGTGCCGTTGCGGTAATAAGCGTGACGCTATGGCCTCGAGCAGTCAGAGCGCGTGCTGTCTCCACAGCAACCCGCTCTGCACCTCCCTTACCTTCGGGAGGAATCCTATCGATGAGAATGCAGATTTTCATGTGTGTATTGTCGGCTTCATTGCAATGAAAAAATGAACGAGGAATTTATACCATGCTCGAAGCAGCGCATATTTGAATCCAATCTTTCCATCTTTCCAAGCTTTTCGACGGAAGTATATCTTCCTGAAGATATACATAAAAGATGCGAATCCCCGAAATAATTCTCTCAGGGTTCCATGCTCCTTATTTGTCCGGTTTACATCTAATTCCAATTGGAAAAGATTTCTTTGTGGCCTTCGCAGGAGATGATTAATGCCCTGATAATGCAATATTGGTTGATCGAACTCGAGAACTTCTCCTTGGAACTGAAGGATCTCATCGACGAGCGAGGCATCATCTTCTCCGTATCTGATATTCAGATTATTCTTGAACAAACGGATACATGGGTCGATAAAATGGGGTACCAGCTCATCGACTCGATTAAAGCAGACAAGGAGCGGATCGCGATCTGTAAGGAATACTTTAAGTGATTCTCTCAAAGAGGGGGTGAGACGCTCGTCCGCATCTAGAAGGAAAATATAGTCTCCTGACGCTCTTGCTATTCCACTATTTTTTGCCTTCCCAAAGTGAAACGGACGTATATCTTCCTGCACGAGTTGGACTTTGAAAGAAGCCATTGGTCGTAGGGACTCGATACATTCTATCGTTCCGTCAGTCGACCCCGTGTCTACGATTACCAATTCGTCCGCGACTCCTTCTATTGATTTGAAATACTGTTGGATATTATGCCGTTCGTTCCGTACGATTAGAACAAAAGAAATTGTCGGTACTGTTTCCGAACGGGATGGCATATTTTAAGTCTTGCGAAGCGTTATCCAGTAGTATCGTTCACCTTCTCCTTCCTCACGAATCAATTCGAATGGAAGGCCTTCGAGGATCTCGAGGACGCCAGCATGATTGAAAGAGGGTCCATAGAACCATTCGCCTTTCTTCACCTCGACACCACGAAGCTGGACCTTTGCGATTCCTCCCGTGACTAGAACTCGGGCTATCTCCTCGAAGTTCTTGCGTACTGTTGCCGCGTCGGGCATGTGCTGGAATACGATGTAGGAAAAGACAAAATCAATCGAAGCATCTCCGAGCGGATAGGTCTGCCCATCGCCGACCACCAAAGAGATATTTTTCTTCCCTTCCACGCGCTTCTTCCCTTGTTCGATCATCTCTTCTGAAATGTCGATTCCGACAACAGATGCGAAATCATCGGCAAAGAATTCGGTAAGTCGGCCGATACCGCAACCGATTTCCAATACCCGTTTTGTTGAGAAGTCACCGAGCGATTCTTTGATGAGCGAATCTTCTGCTACGAGAGCTTTGTAATCGGCTTCTCCTTCCTCGCGAAATACTTCTTCCGATATTTCCTTGCCGTAGTTTGAGAGTACGAAATAGCGGGCATTGTCTTTAGCCAAAGAGTTCCATTTCTCTTTGCTCTGATTAATGTCTTCGGTAGGCATCAGTCGGTTATACAACCGCACGAAAGCCTGCTTGATCCAGGTCTTGATTTTCATACTTAAATGATTTCCCCATTTGTTATATACCGACAATCGGCTCTGTTACTCATATAGTAAAGCACATGTTCCAAAGATTCCCACAATCCGTACTGGTCGATCTCCCAGGAGTGCCCCCAGAGGTGGAAAATGCCTCCTTTCTTGCGGGCTATATCGAAAGCAGCCTTTGCCGCAGCCTCAAAACTACGCATGGACCACGGCGAGAGGCCGTACGATTGCATGGCTGACCCCCGTTCGCGTAGGGTCGAAAGTGCCTTTCCCAGATAAATTCCTCCTCCCGGGACGAGTCGTAGCGGCAATGGATACACCTGAAACGTGGTATCCACGAGGAACGGATTTTCTGGAGTCGTCAAAGAAAACAGGTTAACGGTACGTGCACCTTTGTAGCCCGCTTCCCGAACAAGCTGTACCGATTCATCGTCGTATTGCCCTGCAGGATAACAGAACATCGGCACCTCTACGCCGAGCATAGCTTCGAGCCAAGACTTTCCGCCCTCGATTTCCTGTCGCTTCTCTTCCGAAGTGAGCGTAGGGAGCAATCGATGCGATAGCGTGTGCGCTCCTATCTCATATCGTGCTGCGATACTTCGGATTACATCATCGGATAGGCGATTCTTCCGATAGTCTTTCGAGATGTAGAACGTTCCCTTGATGCCATACTTGTCGAGCAGCGCGACAAGCCGCTCATCGAGAACGTCTCCATCATCCCAGCTAGTCGTTACGGTAAGCATGAATATATGCGGCAGCAGTCTTCTGCCAGTCGAATTCCTTATAGCGCATACTAGCATTTTTCGAGAAGAAGTCGTACCTCTTGAGGATCATTCCTATCTTTTCAGCTATATCTCCGGGACTTCTCTGTTCAGTGAGGAGCCCGCTTTCTCCGTCGGCGATCGCGTCTTCGATCCCGCTGTCCCGACTGCCCACCGCTGGCTTACCGAACTGGTATGCCTCTACGATCACCGCACCGAATCCTTCGAAGTGATGCGTAACCCGGTCGGTATTCGAGTTGAGCGCGAAGATCGTGCATTCTGCATAGAGGAATGCGAGCGCTCGATCGTCAGCATCTTCGATTATTCGGACATTCGCTTCCATCGTGTGTTCCTGTATGAACGAGCGCACTGCTGCGATATAGGAAGAAGAGTTCCCTTTCCCTGCGAGGAGGTAGAGAATATTCGGATAAGTCGTCCGCAAGAGGTTAACAGCACGGAGCGTCTCGAGCTGCCCCTTCCGGTCCTTGATCGCGCCAACGGTAAGGATGATAGGGTGCGCATCTGTCGTTATCTCATATCGAACTCTATATGACGCGGACTCTTCCTGAGACGGTTCGCTGAGCTGTGGCGCTCCATAATGCACAGTGACAAGCTTCTCTTCGGGAACACCGGCCTGTGCGAGCTGCGATCTCGTGTATTCGCTGATGCAGAATATTGATTTTGCTTTCCGATACATACAACGGAACAGCCATCCCATCCACGGAGAATAAAGCGGTGCGACTGAATAGGTGCCGATGCCATTGAGAAAAAGATCCTTTTTCGTACCAACTGTCGCGAGATAGCCATAGATGCCGTATTTTCCATCGAGCGCATGCACGAGGTCTGCCGTTCGTGCAGCCCGACGTACCGCCTGCACGTTGTGCAAGAACTCCCACATTGGGAAAGATGAGTTCGTTGAAGCGATCTTCGTGCAAGGAAGCCCTCCGGCCGTTTCAGATTCGACCTCTTCAGCACATACCGAAACTTCCACTCCTTGGGAACGGAGCGCCTCAGCAATCGCGCTGGAATGGCGACCCCATCCTGAAGTTGCTACAACGCTTCCTGTTACGATAAGGATTTTCATAGAGAATTTATTGCATGCTGTACCTGCTGCGCCGTCTTTTCCCAGGAGAATTCTGCGGCACGACAATACCCCGCTTCACGAAGCTGTTCGCGCAATTGAGGCTCTCGTGCGATTCGCGTGAGCGCTGCTCCAATTGCCGCCGGATCAGCAGGATCAACCAAAAGCGCCGCATCACCCGCTACCTCAGCAAGCGCTCCACGGTCAGAAGTGATCACGGGCAGTCCTGATTGCATTGCTTCAAGCACAGGCATGCCGAATCCCTCGATGAAGCTTGGGAACACCAATGCTGCCGCGTTTTGATAGAGGAAGAGAATCTGGCCATCCGTTACATACCCGAGGAATCTGATTCGGTCTCGCACTCCGAGTTCATCTGCCAATTTCACGAGCTGATCATAATATTCACCCCCAGTTCGTCCGGCGATACAAAGTTCATGACTCGAGAATTCAGGATTCTCTTTACAGAAGATCGCGAACGCTCGGATTATTCCCTTCACATTCTTGCGCTCTTTAAGAACACCTGCGAACAAAAAGAAGTCGCGTGGTACATTGACCGACTCAGTACGAGTGCCAAGTTCGACTGGCCCCAATGTGATCACGTTCGTTTTATCCTTCGGAATTCTGAAATGCCTTTGCACGGCTTGGCGAGTCTCTTCTGAAATGCAGAGGATCTTCCGCGCCTTCCAAAAGGTAATCAATTGCAGGAAATATAAGCTATACGCTCGAATCAGTGGCATCATGCCGTGCGATTTTATTTCCAGATACGCAAAATCATGCGCAACGACGACAGCGCGCTTCGGAAAGAACGTGAGCGGCATGAGCGGATTCAAGAACAGATAGAGATCTTGCCGACTATCGAGCCGGTGACCTCCCGAAAACCATAATGTCTTCTTCTGGAGCGGACGAAGTTGGGCACGTGAGCCGAAAGGTGAAGGACTTGCCGGGTCTTGATGCTTCACATATAGGGTATAAGTATCTCCTGTATCCAGAGCGAGCAGGTTTCGGACGATCTCTTGTGCCCACCTCCCGAGCCCACTCGGGTGCACCTCTCCGTATGGATCAACCAAGACGCCGATCTTCATGCTATTTCCCGAGTTCCCACGTTAGGCACTGTATGGGGAACAAATACGCAACATCTACCGAAGGAAGCGCAAGGCAGTCGATACCAATCGCTCGCTTTCCTTCGAGGATTTCTACCTTGATGAATCCTTCACGAGGATAAATACTTCTCGCCCACAGGGTCGTGTTCATAGTGACTTTCTTATCTTCTGGGCTAATGCATATCCCGGCAAACGACGGATATGATACTTCAGCACGCGTACCGTATCTGATGCGTCGATATGTGCCGAATATTTCCGCTTTGCCTTCGGCAATACCTGTATGGCTTCTTCTGTGATCGGGAGATGGTGCCAAATCAATTCCTTACAACCTTCGATCTTGAGTGTTCCATCGTAGAGCTGGAATATCTGGGTCTGAAAACTCGTATCTGTATGCAACGCATCAAGTGAGTTATCGGTTATACCGAACTTCTCGAATAATTCCTTGCGGACGAAGAACCCATTCGATTCAGTCGTGGTCACGAGTTCATATCCCTTCTTTTTTGCGAGCTCAGTCACCGCCTTAAGTGATGACCCTTGGAACACATTCATATCACGCGGTTGGATAAACGAAATCGAATTCGGAATCGCCTGATTGAACTCGATCACGACCACACGAGGAGTGAACTGAGTCATCGACTCCCATACATGATAATCATTTCCGTCGATATCCAGAGACAAGAGGTCAAAATCTTTCGGAAGATTTGCATTCGCACAGAGCACGTCGAGCGAAGTCTCACCTTCGAACGATACGAATACATTTACTGCCTGCACCTTGGTATTGTCTTTGTAGAGCGCCTGCAACTTTGCAAACTGAGTCACATCAGCTTCGAGAAGCAAGGCATTCCAGCCTTCATTTGTGATGAGGTTCCATGTATTGCTATCATGCGTGCCATTCAGGGCACCAAGCTCGAGACAATATTTATTCGCCGTACCGATTATCTCAAAGATACGTGCGATGATGCCGTCTTCCCCTCCCTGGGAAGCCACATCCTTGGCGTATGCCTTCAATGGATCGTGTGAAATGGTTTCGGTAGACATGGTTATGTTGTGGTGATTGCGATGTGATCGAGAATGCGTCGAGCGCGCGCTTCCCATGAATATTGTTGCACAAGTGCGTGCGCCGCATCAGCACGAATCTGCGCCTCTTCGGTATGAGTAACAGCGTACTCTATGGTCTGTGCCAGTTCTTGTGCGCTCGGCTTCGAGAAGAACGCGGTCTGTTCAGAAAGAATATCGCGATACGATGGGAGGTCAACTGCGACGACCGGCACATTCGAGGCCATATACGTAAAGAGCTTCAAGGGCGAGGTGTAGTGCTGTGCGATCTCCGACGCAGGGTTGCCGGTGAGTACGAGCACGTCAGCGGCCGCTTGATTATTTGCGAGCTGTTCGTAGGGACTGTATCCGAGGAACATGACCTTAGGATATTTCGTTCTAAGATCCGCAACTTGGTCCGGTTCTCCTCCGATTATCGCGACCTGGACCCCGTTTGTTAGGAACTCTGCAGCATCGCAAAGCATGTCGAGACCCTTCCATCCATCTACCCTTCCGATATACAAGGCGACCTTCTTATCTTGAGACAACCCGAGCCGAGCACGACTCTCCGCTTTCGGTTCAGGGTTCTGGAAATCCTCCAGCGATACCGCATCAGGATCGCAGATGACTTTCGATTCTTCCACCTCCCAGAGTCCCGGAATTTCTTTCTCGTAATACGTGGTGACCGTGACGAGCGCTCGCGCCACTTGAGCGACTTTCTTGTATCGGTATGCTCGATCTGGCTTTATATGTGTCTCCCAGATGAGTGGCACTTTTTTCGAGAGCAGGCGCCCGAAGAGTAAGATGCTTTCACCTCGGGTGTATGCAATCACATTCTTAAGCGAATTGAGACGGTGTGCCGCAGCGATAGCGAAGGCTGCGGACTGGAGCAGGAATGATCCAGGGACCCATACCGGCACCTGCAAGGTTGGCAGGAATTCAACACCAAAAGATGGCGCGACTTTGTAGGTTTCGTAGATCGCCTCAGCTGAGCCAGCGCCTCGCTTGGGAACAAGCAAGACCACCTTCTGGCCGCCTGCAGCAAACGCAGCGCACATCTTCGCGATCTGGAGCCCATGCGCTTTTTCCGTCGGCATGCGCGCGTTCACCACATAGTAGAGAGTGGACTGATCCATATGTTCCATAATAACCGTTTAGCTCTTAAAACTCACCCCACGCTTCTGAAGTTCCCGAATCAGATGCGGCATGATGGCGTCCACTCGGAAATACTGGATATATGCTTCACGAGCCTTCTGTTGCATAGTCATAAACGCTTCGGGTGATAGGCGGTCATGGAATTCTGCAAGTATGTCGGGTAACCGGCGCAGATCGTTGTAGTCCACGACCAAACAGAAATCGTTATAGTTCAGCACATCGCTGAACGGTAAGTTTCGTTCAGTATCAATGATGACGGGGATACGCCCCAGAGAAAGTATCTCGAAGAGTCGCATGGATGCGTTTGCGTCACCGCGTACGTCTAAGCCATAGTCGCTTGCCAGTAGCAGCTCGACCATCTCTTTCTGAAGCAGTTTCGGATCCGCTTCAGCCGTTTCCGTATTCCCGGAGTATGAATCACGGGTCTTGAAGTTAGTTATCACCCGGTTAGAGTTTTGAAGCATGTGAAGCGCGGCACGACGGAAGAATATTCCCTTCTTCCATGCGCGATATTCCGGGTACAAGATCGAATGCAACCGTGTCGGTAACTCCTTGAGAACCGTCTTAAGTTCTTGCACTGATCCCATTACTGCCCAACCCGCAAATCCGATTACTGGCTTGCTATTCTTTTCTCGAATCAAGAGCTTACCGTCGCAGTACGCCTCGAGAAGATCGTCCGTATAGAGCGGCATCACTATCTCGTTCGAGTGCAAGGAAGATCGATATCCACCGTATCGCAATACGATCGCGTCCGGAATCGTGACGAGCTGTTCGAGATCTCCCATACCATCGATGAGTAGACGCTTCCCTGCTTCCATAGCAGCGGCCTCGCAAAGCGGAAGAAGCTCCGGAGCATTTCGAAGCGTGGTGTTGTGATCGTACGGAAGAAATACCATGTCCGCTTCTTCAATTGATTCGGTGATAGAATAGAGACTCGTATCGAACGTATGTCGTTCGAATATCTGCTTAAAGAGGGGCTTCTTTGTTGCAGGAGGGTTGCCCCAAAATGGGTACAGGAGCGGACTTGGCGAAAGATTCTCACGATGCCAAGAAGGATCAACGAAAAGGCGCAACTGCGTGCTAGCCATGAGACTTCTGGAGCTTCACGACAAACGAGAGTGCAAATACATTCGGGAATAGGTTCGTCCAAAAGTCTCCGAATGCCGCTGCGAGCGAGAACGTATTCATCTTCTTCGCGACGATCTTCACGCCAGCTTCCCGCGCGACCCGTTGCAATACGCGATCATTAAACCAATACAAATGTCCCTTATGCGGTTGATTGTTTTCCGGGACTCGTCCGAGCAAGGTCTGGATGCGCGCAGGCAGCGACGAGAAATTCGGCACGCCTACGATCACATAGTTCGAAGATACACGCGCAGCTTCCTTCAAGAGCAATGCAGGATCATACACGTGCTCCAGCACGTCGAGGAGCACCACGTACTCAAAACTGTTATCGGGATACGGAAGCGGATCATCGAACGATTGGCTATGCGCTTCGATGCCTTTCGCATGGCACTTCTCCAGCGCTTCAGGAGAGATATCGAGACCGACTTTCTTGTTGACCTTGTCTCCTACCATCTGGAGCAAGAGTCCATCCCCACATCCCAAGTCGAGCATGCTGCCGCCTTCAATAAGTCCTGCGGCTGCGCGATGACGGAATTCGATCGGCTGATCCAAGGTCTTCCAGCGCGCATCCTCAAATTGCTGTACGTTCATAGCCAGACTATATCACGGCAGTATAAGGCTCTCATACAGGGCCTTATAGGCCTGTTCTACGGCCTCAACGCTGAACGCAGCGACCGATGCCGCAACAGCTTCGGGAGCCGGACGGACGGTTACTGGCAAGCGCTCAAGTATCTGTTTCAAGCCGTTCGTATCAGAGAATGTATATCCATTCGTGCCGTCCACGCATTCTGCGCCAGCGATCGCACGTGCAATAACGGGCAACCCATATGAAAGGGACACAAGCAGACTTCCTGAAGTGCGTTCCGATTCATCGAAAAAGAACACTGCATAGGAAGCGCTGCTCAGGAGAATCGGAACCTGATCATCAGGTACGAATCCTTCGCGAACAAAAAGGCGCACCATGTCTCCCGCTCGTTTCTTAAGCATGTCGATATATGGCTCCGACCCTTTTCCGGCAACGACAAGAGCGATCCGATTCCGAAGTTCTGGTGCACAGGCAGCAAGTGCGTCGATTACATATTCGATCTTCTTATAGGGACGGATCGCGCCAAAAGAAAGTAGCACTATATCCTCGCTCGAAAGAGCGAATTCCTCTCGCAAAGTATCTGTCTTTGGAACAAGAGGTCCGTAGGCTCCGACAAAATTCACGTGCGGAATATATTCGATTCGTTTATGTGGATACTTGGTCTTGTATTCGTGTTCTGTCTGTTGCTGCTGAGCGACGATCACATCTGCTAATCGTTCGACAAGCGAGCGACCTATCCGATCAATCAGCGGGTGCGGGTAGTCGTGCGCGTATCGGTTATGCAGTACCCAGACGAATCTGACATTATTGAAAAGCTTCAATGCGAGAAGACCTGCGAGGTTAGTTGCGAGCATGAACAAAGATTTGATCCAGAACTTGCTTCCATAAAGCTCCGTCGACCAGTGAAGGCAGAGGATCCTGGTGCGGGATTTCCATGGCTGCATTAAGAACAGCATGAGCAGGTTCCCTGCAGGAACTTCGCGGGCGGACACGATTTCTGGATAACTAGCACAGGCCGATGGACGAAGGCCCCAATAATCCAAGGTGAACCGGTATGGGAGGAGAAGCAGGTCGATCTTCATGATACCCTTCCATTATATGCCTAGATATCTTTCGCGCAGCTTTTCGTGGATCGGACTCATTCTCCTGGTCTCATTCCTCATTCGCCTACCTGGAGTTCCTTACGGGCTTCCTTATCACCTTATCGGCGATGAAGAGGCGAGCGTTTACGGAGCGCTGCAGATGATTCATCTCCACACCCTTCTCCCTGTATTGCACCCGGGAGCTTTCACCGTACTCTATGAACCACCATTCCTCGCTACTATCTACGCGATTGTATTCCTTCCCGTGCTTGCAGTTACCTATATAGTCTGGGGCGCGCCAGGCATCCCCGCATTTACTGCTATGCTCACGCTCGACCCTTCCGTACTCTGGTATACCGGTCGTACGCTCGGAATCCTCTTCAGTTTAGGAAGCATCTATGTGCTCTATCGGCTCGGATGGTCACTCTTCAGGAATAAGACCGTTGGCCTCTTCGCTGCGCTATTCCTCGCTACAAGCTATCTCAGCACCACGATAGCAAGCGCGACGCGTCAATGGACTCCAGGAACATTCACGAGTATCCTCGCGCTTTGGTTAGTATGGAGAGCCTTCCATGAAGGCACCAATCATCGTGGACGCTGGCTTATAGCAAGCGGTCTCGCTCTTGGATGCTCATTTGGGTTCAGCTATCTGCCTTTCTATGTTCCTTGCATCGCTGGGATAATAACCTACTTCTCGTGGAAGAAGGACGACCTCGCCAATACTGCGCGTACGCTTCTTATAAATGGCCTTACGGCGGGCATCCCGTTCATTCTGTGCGTCGCGCTATTCTTGGGTATCGATCCCTACCCTTTCAACACGCAAGTCACGCATCACGTCGTATCGAGTGCAGTGAAGACTCCGTTGAACTTCGTACTCTACTACCTGCACTCGCTCTGGAATTTCGAGACACCAATCCTTCTGGGGGCATTTCTTGGATTCGCATTCATGCTCTACAAGAAGCGATATAAGCTGCTCGGTCTGTTCGGTCTTTTCTTCGGTACCGTTGTGATCCCGATGTACATATTCCTACCGAATATTGACCGATACCTGGTGGCGCTCCTTCCAATGTTTTCTCTCATGGCTGCGTTTGGGATTTATTCTGCGATCGAGAATATGCCGCCAGCACATCAGAAGATGGCCCGACTCACATTCATATATATCCTTATCGTCTACTCATGTATCGTATTCATCCGCTATGATTTCTTGCTTCTTCAGAACGATACCCGCATCGAGGCAAAGCAGTGGATAGAATCCGAACTCCCATCTGGCAGTACCGTGATACTCAATTCTGATTCTGATCGACTTCGTCTTTCAGGCACTTCAGCATCGATCGCCGAGCAAGATCGAATCAGCTCTTCTTCTCTCCGCGCATCTGATCGGGTACTTCTATCCGACGACCATTATGCTCCGCATCCATTCAGGCTCTTCACACTTCACAACGCTACCGCTGCGGATCAGACTTTGCTCGTGCATGAGGCGCTCGCGCATGCGACTTCATCCACTCCTGTCTATCTGATCGAAGATGCATGGGCCACTACTACCATCGACGTAATGCTGCCGAACCGTCACCTTATCAAGGAGTTTATCGGTAGCTCGGCCATACCAAATATCCACGGCCTGTTCATTGGCGGCGACACGAGCGACTATGTTCATGGCCACCTCCTCTGGTTCCTTTACACCCTACCTATGCTGGGTCCTGATGTAATGATTTACGAGATCGGAACTTCTACGCCAGCACACGGAGAATCTTAGGAATCAACGCTGAGAGACTATGGTTTTGTTCGATGTATGTGCGAGCACCTGCGCGTACATCATCTTGTGCCCATAATTGATCTCGCATAGCCTCTTGTATAGCATCTGCAATTCCACCCGCAGATGATGCCGCGGCTACGATCGCAGGAATATCATCTGCACCAGAAGGTACTGATGTGGTCACCACTGTCATACCTACTGCAAGCGGCTCTAGTATCGCCTTATCAAGCGAGCCCGTCTCACTCGCGTGGACGAACAGGTGCGCCCGCGCAAAATATTCACGCAAGGCACTATGTGCGACCGGACCAGTAAACTCGATACAATCTTCAAGTTTCTGGGACGCGACCTGCTCTCGCAAGCGTTTCTCATACGCGATTCCTTCTGCACCAGCGGGACTGCCAATGATCTGGAGTTGCACGCTGATATTTCTCGCACGAAGTTCTGAGACTGCTGCAATCAGAAGATCCACTCGCTTTATTGGTGACAAACGCCCGACTGTAATGAGACGCAAAGGCGTGGTGCCTCGCAGCGCCGGCAAAGGTGTCAACGCGTGAATATCGATCCCATGCCCGGTCACGTATATCTTCTTAGAAGGAAGTCGAAAACTTTCCGGCGTCGCCGTAAATATCGAGTTCACAAAAAACTCCGCTACCCGCAATTTCCATGTGACTGATTTATGTAAATACCAGAGTGCGACTGGTTTATGGAGCATTCGCCACATCCATCCTGCAAGTACGACATACTCCGGATTCATGTGCACGAACACTGCGTCATAATGGCTTCGGAGCTTCCATGTGAGGCCAAAGAATCGAACTGCATATTGCATCGAAGAAGCTTCCCTGTGTTCTTTCCCCAGAGAATGGACGGTGACATTATTCGGAAGGCTCGCATTTCCTTGTTCAAGACAGATGACTTCGAGCGTCTCGACATGGGCAGCAAATTCCCGCAGCCAATCCACGAAAAATCCTAAGACTGGATCAGATTCGTTAACTTTCTGCGTTACGATCAACAACCTCATGATAATCTCTCCACTTCGATCTGCTCGCCATATACTCCTTTTAAGAGATCGAGGTCCTTGTCCGAATTGACGAGGAGCTGGTTGTTCTTTACCGCAACTGCGCTCAAGACATCGATGCCTGCCCCATCATGCGTCTCAGCAGCATAGAGTCGGCGAAACGCTTCAAGATCTTTGATGAAGCAGTGTCCTCCCGCACCACGGCCTGCCCTCGTCGTGTGTCCGCTTGCCGAGACTGGAGAGAGATGCGATGGGCCGATACGAGGGTCTGCTCCCACTGCTTCCTGCACGTCCTCATACGAGACATCCAACGAGTCCGCGAGATCGTACAACATGTTCGCATACACTACCTTGAGCGCGAGGAATACATTGCCGGCGTACTTCACGAGCTCAGCAGCGCGCGCAGACATTACCGAAGAGAAGGGCGCAGGAGGAAGGACGCGGAGTACTTGTTCCGCCGCTTCACGCGTCTCAGCAGTGTCTCTCACGATACCGATAATATTTCGCTCCGGTTCGCTCGCATCTTTAGCCGCTGAAGACTCCCGCAAGAATTCTGGCGAGTGCATGATGATGCGGTCTGGAAATTCTTCCTGGAGCTTCTCCGTGCTACCCGGCACCATGGTCGACTTGATGACAGCTATCTTGCCTACCCCTACGAGCGGGAGCACGCCTCGTACGATTGAAAGATCAAATCCTTCCGTCGTCGTTGGTGTCGGAACAGCGATAAAAACGATATCGCATTCTGCTATTCGTGATTTGTTCTCCGCATACGCCGGCTCAAGTCCATATCGCACAATGGAAAGACCTCGACGCTCGAAATCGTCTGCGTAATTTTTCCCTATCCAGCCCTGCCCGATGAATCCGATTGTTTGCATATCTTATAGAGAACTCGTTAATGCCTGCTCAAGGTTACACGCGATATCGCGCGGTGATGAGGATTGAGAACGCACGTATTCAAGAGCTGTATGCTCTGCATGCTCGGCGAGTGCGTGGCGGCGTTCAGCATCCTCTATCATGCTTATGATCTCATGCGCCATCGAGGCAGGATTCGCAAAGGGTACCACGACTACATCTTCATCTTTTTCCAATACTTCGCCCACAATACCGACGTCGGTCGTGATGATGGGAAGATGGGCCAGTGCCGCTTCCAAAAGCGTGAGGCCGTAGCCTTCATATGCGCTGGCCTGTATGAACAGATCTGCACTCCTCATGAGTCCTTGTACATCAGTGCGGTGGCCGAGAAATACTACTTTGTCTGCAATTTCCAGATCTCGTGCAAGTCGTTCGAGTTTTGGACGTTCACGTCCGTTATCTGCAATGAAAAGCCCTACGTCAGGATATCGATTATGAACGCCTGTAAGAGCTCGAAGACAATCTTGAAAACGCTTCTCTTCCTCGAGTCGTCCCACTGCAAAGATAACGAATGAGAAATCATGCGGCGGGAACGAGACCGCGCTTACATCAGTCACCTCTGGAACTCGAATCGGTAGTACCGCTGGCTTAGCAATAGTGCCGTAGCGAGCCAATATCCGATTCTTGATTCGTACGCTCACAACCCGAATAGCAGCAGCGCGAGGCAAGACATAGTCAGCGATACGAACGCGGATACGATTCAATATTGCCATGCGGGACAAGCCCGAGACAAATTGCGGAGAAAGAAAATCGGTGTGAACTTGTATGTGGAGCTTTGCAGAAGTTCCTCGCACTGCGCGGTAAGCTATGTATCCATATTCAAATGGATCCTGGGCAGACACGACTTGTATCTCCTCTTCGAGAATGATCTTGCGGATCTGTACTGGCGCATGAAGCAACGCCCCGATCTTAGAGGTCCGAAGACAATGCAAGACAAGCAGACTGCCATCCGCGAGTTCTTCGCGAGTCACAAGTTCAGCGTTCGCCGGACCACGAGAGACGATATGCAGCGTCCCTATAGCTTCCGCATACAAGCGCATACGCGCGCGGACCACGCTTGCAGGATCGAATATCTTCGGGTCGTTCGAAACGAATAGTGCTTTCATATAAGTGAAGAAAGGAGCGCATGGGCTTCAGAAAGCATGCGTGTGATCGAGAAGCGGCTTGCCGTCTCGAGCGCACGTGAGGTGAGTCGGGCGCGCAGTGTGCCATCGGTGAGCGAGCGACGAAGCGCGGTAATGAGTGCAGCAGTATCGCCGACTGGTACGAGCAACCCATTATCTTCGTCAGTTATCACCTCAGGATTGCCGCCTGCTATAGACGCTATCGTCATGCACCCCATCAGCAATGATTCTACGAGAACGTGCGAGAGGCCTTCATATGAAGAATTGAGAACGAACGTATCGCTGTCCTTCATGATAGCGAGCGTATCTCGATGCGATTGCGCTCCAATGAACGACACTCTTCCTGGAGCTTTCTCATCTGCGTACGCGCTTAACTCAGCGTGGCCAGGCCCTTCACCGACCACCGTGAGAGTGAGTGTAGGAAAATCTTGGCCTAATGCAGCGATCGCGTCGATGATCCCCGTAATCCCTTTCCATGGAACAAGTCTCGCCGCAGTAACAATGCGCGGTCGCCCAACGTGCGCGGCCTCGGGGACGCTTCCGCCTTCTTCAGACTCGATAGCATTATAGATGACAGTTATCTTCTCAGGATCGATGCCCCAGGCTGTTACGATCTTTTTCAAGTACTGGCTTGGCACCATCACCCGAGCAGCGTGACGCGCCACACTTGTCTGTATCAGACGGAAGATGGAAACCATGAGTGGAACATGCTTGTCGTGCACGAACGTATCGAGCTGAGCTGTTATGCCAAATCGTTGACGCCCTTGTTCCCACGCGAAATCCCCCACCACTTTCACCACATATGGCTTACCCAACACTCGAGCAGCAAGCGCAGCAGGAAAACCAGTCGACACGGGATCGAGAGCGAGTACGATATCTGCTCGTCGAGCCGCCTTCAGTACCTTAAGAAAATATAGAACGTGCCGGATCACCTTCGGATAACCACGCACCTCACTGAACTTGACCAGGATCACCTCGTCGCCGAGCGGGGGTAGGCCCTGTTCCAGATTCTTTGCATACGTTGCCGGACCGCCTGATTCGGGCGGATAGAGAGGGGTCGCGATCACCAATTTCATATCGCTATAGTAGCACGCATCAAATTAGCCCTAATATAAGCCATTAAAGACCGACATCATCTCGGCTGCAACGCCATTCCAATCATAGCTTTCTCGAACCAAGATTGACGCATTCTCGACGACTTTCTGAGTCTGCTCATGATTCGAAATAATTTCATTGACCGCCCGTGCAATCTGCTCAGGCACATCAGCGTCTACTGCCCATCCAGTCGTGGGCTTATCCGGATTTCGTATCGCATCAAAGAGGAAATCGCTGATTCCTCCCTCTTGTGTCGCAATCACCGGCAGACTAGCTGCCATCGCCTCGATGAATGAATTGCCCATCCCTTCCGAACGCGATGGTCGAATGAAGATATCGGATGCTTTGAGTGCGAGCGGCAGCTGATCGTGACCCATCTGTCCCATGAAACGCACGCGAGCTCCAACACCCAGCGAATCCGCGAGCTCTCGCAGCATCGATTCATCCGGACCAATGCCATAGATGAGGAATGAGACATGCTCAGGAAGCTTCGGTAATGTGCGGATGACCTCATCTAATCCATTCTTGTGCACGAGCCGCGATGCCGTCACAAGGAAGACATCGCCTGGTTTCTTCCCGAGCTCCTTTTGCATCTGCGAGATTTCTTGTTCAGAATACTGATGCGCGAATCGTGTGATGTCTACACCGTTCGGAATCAGTACCTCCTCACCCGTAAATCCCATATGCTTCCCCCACTCAAGCAAGAAATTAGAAATTGCTTGCAGCCTGTCCGCGCGAGTGAACCCTTGTTTGAAAAGCGGCCATACGACTCGTATCGTGCGTTCTATATCTTGAGGCGGATCTCCTTCTTGAAGGGTCAGAAGATATGGCACGGATGGATGGAAAAGTTTAAATAGGCCTGCTGGCACTCCGCATGAGTGAGCCATCATCGCCCATAGACCATCGAACCGATACTTCTGATGAAGCAGATGAGCATGCCATGCGGCTGCGAATTGATACCAGTATTTCGCATAATGAAGCGGCGGCTTGCCGAGGTCGGTGATCGTCGGATGCGGACGAGTCGGGCCGATGCGATGGACAATCACGTTTCCGATCTTCTCTTGCTTCGGCAGTTCCGAATCGAAACGAAGAGTCAAAAGATGGAATTCGAATTCCTCAGGAGAGAGTCGGTCAGTAATCTCTTTTATCGCCACCTCTGCCCCGCCGATGAATCGCGGGTAATAATTAAGGGAAAATATCAGGATGCGCTTCATGCTGCAGCCGCCTTGCGTTCGCGAATGTACTCAGCAAGCTCTCGAGTCGGATGCCAGCCGAGAAGTTTTGACTTTGTCGTGTCAATCTCCGCAGTCATGCGATTGCCAGGACGCGACGGTGTCATTTCGATCGTGCCACCAACGAGTTCAGCAAGTTCGAGAATCGTATATGCCTTTTCATTTCCGAGACCGAACTCATCGCCCTCACCGTGCTCCCCGATTAATAGCAAACCTTCGATGATGTCATCGACGTGCGTGAAATTACGCTTCTGGGTTCCTGGCTCTTCCACGATTAGCGGTTCTCCGCGAAAAAGTCTCTGCAAGAAAATCTCGACGACCGTACCGTACGCGCCGGCACGCTCGCCTGGTCCGTATACGTTATAGAAATATGCGATAGCGAATGGCATACCGAACCATGTCCCATAATTCCGTATCAGTTCTGTATTCTTTGCCTTGCTGAACGCGTATGGGCTCTGATCGCGGCCGAGTCCTCCATCCGCAAACTTGGTAGAAGAACCTGCATAGACGAGCTTCACGTTCTTCTTCCTGCAGAATTCTGCTACCGCGAATGTTCCGACCACATTCAGATCGAACACCGTCTCAACATCTTCGAAACTCTTCTCAGTACGAGAGTACTCGCCGAGGTGATACACGAGATCGGGCGTTTCGGGGACAAGCCGTGTGATGTCTTTCGTGTGACCTTCACGGTACTCGACGCCCGACACATGATTGTCCTTGCTTCCGGTGAAATAATTATCAAGACTTATCACTGTATTCCCTTCAGTGATAAGACGGCGACATAGGTTCGTTCCGACGAGGCCGGCACCTCCAGTAACTAGGATTGTTTTAGGCATAACGTATTAAAAGAATGAGGGAAAACCCGGAAAAAGCAAGGAGGAGCAGGAACGAGGAAAACCATACGGATGAGACGAGCGGGATGACCTTGCTTTGAAACGCTGCTGCAACCGTTACCGGCCCGCGTGACAGCGCCCCTCCCCCTTCAGCCTTAGCTGAAGGGGAAGGGGCTACCGTGCCTGGATCATATGATTCGTTCGTTACTTCTCGCTTGATAGAACCGGCCATAGCAGTGGAAGGTTTCGCTTGAGCCGCATCCTGCGCGTGCGGCTTCACATACACACCAGGCGTCGGCACCGCAGCCACGAACGAACCGTCAGAAAGCTGTAAGGAATTGCCGTCATTTCTCGCACCCATGCTCGAATCATAGTTCGCAGTAGCTAGAACGGTCCCATCGGTGCGCGCCACCTGCACGCTGCCTGCACTTGTGAGCGAGAACGCGCTCTTCATGAGCGTACCTGAGTAGTGCGGCCAATCCGCTCGAAACGTATCGGGATTCTCTGCTATCACCGCAAGCGCACCGGGCAGGAGCACCATACTTCCCTCTTCTGCCTTAATGAGGTGACTTCCTTTCGCATCGTTCACTCGCACGTCTTTCGCGCCTAGATCTATTGCCGAGTCGCTCACGTTTCGCACCTCAATCCACTGCCGGCCCGTGTTAGTTCCAGCCGGGTTATACATCACCTCGGTAATCTGTAACAGGAGTCCCAGCATTATTGCTTATTCTTTAAAGACCGAGCGCAGGACGTCTTCGGGAACTTCATACGGCTTCGGCTCTGCGTGGGGCGCCGGCTGAGCTGGAGGAATCATCGTTGGCGGCACTCCTTTGCTCAGCACGTTGGTCAGAGCACCCTTGAGCGCGTCATTATGTTGCTCGTTCTGTTGTGCACGCTCGTGCAACTTTTGCGGATGACTTTGCGTCATCGTGCGGAGGATCGCTTTGAGATCTTCTGCACTCTTCTGATGCGGTTGCGGATGAGGCGCATCGCGATGCGGACGATCATGTGATGGTGCATGAGAGGCTCCATGTGAGTCCTGAGGACGCGGGTGCCGGTCGCCTTCTTGCCGATGCTGCGGTTGTGAATGGTGCGGCGAAGACTGTTGCGGACGTGGCTGCGAATCAGGACGTGGCGTCCATTTCTTTTCCTGTTTTGGAGCAGGTTCAGATTCTGGATCACCTGCCGTCGAGGCAAGATCCGCAGCGACTGAGGCCTCGACCTGAGCACGCGGCGTCCCGAAACTAGCACGTGACGACTCGATTACCTCTCGTCTAAATGTAAGCCGTGGCGGCTCGATCGGCGGGATAGTTGTCGCAGAAAACGGGCGCGAGCCGACGCCGTCGATCATAAGCGAGAGATAAATCTGTCGTGGCCCAAGATTAACCAAGTCTTCTTTCGTGAACTCTGGCATGAATACTGTCTCGAGGACTTCAGCATCGAATGGCCCGACACGGAATGCCAGCGTCGTACCGACGTTTCCGAACACCGCATCACGCACCTCTTCCTGCATCTGTTCTATGTATTGGTGCGCGATTATCAGGTTCAACTTATACTTGCGTGCCTCAGACAAGATCTCAGCAAACGTCTCGTTCGCGAAGTTCTGGAACTCGTCCACATAGAAGTAGAAGTTCGGAAGCTTCGCAATCTCCGCACCCGAAAGATCAGCTCGACTCATCGCAGCGAGGAAGATGCGCGTCGTGATCATGGACCCGAGCAGTTGCGCGTTCGTGTCCCCTACCTGTCCTTTCGAAAGATTGATGATAAGGATTTTCTTCTGATCCATGCACTCACGTATATCGAATGATGACTTCGACTGGCCGATGATGTTGCGGATCAAGGGATTGCTCGTGAATTGTCCCACCTTGTTTTGGATTGCAGGTGTCGCTTCCTGCGTGAAGCGATCCGTGTACTGCGCGAACTCCTTCGTCCAGAAATCTTTCACGACTGGGTCTTTCACATTGTCGATCACTTTCTTGCGATACGCCTTATCCGTATACATACGATTGACGCCGAGCAATGTCGCACCAGGATACTCAAGGAGCGCGAGAAGCGTATTCGTAAGGATGTATTCCATACGCGCACTCCATGCATCAACCCAAATCTTCTTGAAGGTCGCCATGAGGCCAGATACTACGAGGTGACGCTTATCGTATCCGACGTCTTCCATCACGTTAAAGGCAATGGGATGCTCCATATCAAACGGCGCGAAATAGATCACATCCTTGATGCGATGCTCGGGAATATATTCAAGCAATTTATCTACCGTCCCGCCGTGCGGATCGATGAACGCGAGACCTTCGCCATTCCGGATGTCTTGGATGGCCATGTTCTCGAGCAGGGTCGATTTACCCATGCCCGTCTTGCCGATCACGTACATGTGCTTCGAGCGGTCCTTCTGCTTAAGACCGAACGGTACGCGCCTTCCCCGTGAGTCCGTAGCACCAAAGTATGTGACTTGTTCGGGATTATCCATAGCTCGCTTTATTATACGCCTTCGGGAGGAATTTCGCCGCTCTGCCGGTCGTGGCGAATGAGCAAGCTCGTCAATATTATAAGGAGTCCAAGCGCGGGCAAGAGCCAGGAGAGCCATTCGAGAGGCAGCCCGATAAATGGTGAAAGTATCACTAAGGCACCGAGAAGGATCAGGAAACTTTCACGCGTCATTCGCGTAGTATACCGCGCCCGCCCCGGGCGCGGCTAGTCTGCACATGAATACAAAAAGAAAATCCCCAAGCTTCAAAGATACAAAGTATCAAAGAAACCTGAGGATTTGGATTCAGTCCAAAATGGACAAGGTTCAGTTGCGACCGAACACGCGACGGCCAGCGCCCCAGCAGTCGTCGTCGAGACGCCACGCGTGGACGTACCACTTCAGTCGGTCGGCGCGCCAGCGCACATAAACCACGCGGCCTGCGACATAGAAGATATTCCAGCCGCCACTGGCAAGGAGGTGGCCCTCTTCGCCGTTCGGCTGCTTGGAAAGCATCTGGTCGAGATAGGCGACAAAGTCCGACTCGCTCTCGAACATGTGGTTCGCGGGCATGACGGGATCGGCCTGGATCTCCTTGTCGTAGGCGTTCTTGATGAGGTCGCTGGACGTGAACGTGATGGCGGGCAGGTCTTTGACCGGCTTCGCCTTCTTGCCGACGCGAGAATGAAAATCGTCAGAGACATGAAGACCTCTGCGGGTCGTGAATCCCTTCGGATCGTAGGACGCGATGGCGTCGAGATGGACACTCGGGTTGACCAACTGAAGAACAGGCTCGCGCTTAGGAGTGACTTGAGCAATCATGGGATTTCCTTTCTGAGGAAATGTTGAATGTGACGAAAAGATCGTTCTTTCGAACTATATCTTATCGAGTTGATATGTCAAAAACGCTTAGCTCGCAGATACGATAACGACGAACTCGCCACGGACTGACCCGGGGTGGGATGTAAAATGATCAGCGACTTCTTTCGCTGTGCCCTCGACGAGCGTCTCGTGAAGCTTCGTGAGCTCGCGGAATACGAGCACCTTCCGATCGTCTTCGAGAACTTCTGCGAGCGCAGCGAGCGCCTTCTCGATGCGGTGTGGCGACTCATAGAACACGACGGTGCGAGTCTGCCCCGCAATCTCTTTGATGATGGTCTGCCTGCCTTTCTTGTGCGGCAAGAACCCGAGGAAGACGAACTCGTGCGTGGGAACGCCGGCGATCGCAAGCGCAGCCGTTACCGCAGCAGGTCCCGGGATCGTCTCGAGGCGAACGTCATCGCCCAGACGATCGCGCACCTCACGCACGAGGATGCTGCCGGGGTCCGATATGCCGGGCGTACCCGCATCCGTGATGAGCGCAATGTGCTTTCCTTCTCCGAGCATGCTGAGGATGCGGTCAGTTGCATGACGGCCGCTTTGCGCATGGAAGATGAGCAATGGTTTCTTGATGTCGTATCGAGCGAGGAGTTTCGAGGATACACGCGTATCCTCGCAGGCGATCGCGTCTGCGTCTTTGAGTATTTGGAGCGCACGGATAGTAATGTCTCCTAAGTTACCGATCGGGGTGGCGACGACAGATAAAGTTCCCATATCAGTTCTTAACGAGCGCGTCTGCGACTTTGAAGATATCCCCCGCTCCCATCGTGATGATGGTGTTTGGCGCGGACGTATTCTCGAGATACGATTTTACTTCTTCGAGCGAGCTCATTGCCTGCGCAGGCTTGCCGGTTTCGCGGATGCGAGCAGCGAGCATCTCGCTTGAGACCGTGCCATCATCTACTTCGCGTGCCGCATAGATAGGAGCGAGTATCACTTCATCAGCGTCGACGAAAGAACGGGCGAATCCATCGAGAAGATCGCGGGTCCGGCTATAAAGATGCGGATGGAACGCCACCACGATCCTGCCCGCCACTTTCTCTCGAAGCGCTCGAAGCGTTTCTTGCACGGCAGTCGGATGGTGCGCGTAATCGTCAAACACATCTGCCCCGTTCTTGTTCTTGCCCTTATATTCAAAACGTCGCCAGGTGCCACGGAACGAATGAAGCGATTGATGCGTATCAAAGGTTGAGAGTTCCGGCAAGACGGCACGCGCTGCGGCTGCGGCTGCGCGTGCGTTCATCTGATTGAACACGCCTGGCAAGAGCAGTTCGTACGCCGGCTCACTATGATAATCCACCACCTCTGCAGCGAGTCCTTCAAGGATCGGCTGGATGTTCGGATTTTCCGTGTCTGTAATGATTACTCCTTTGGCTGGAACTTTTTCCATCAATGCGCGAAACGCGCTCTGCACGTCAGCAAGATCATGGAAATAATCTGTGTGATCGAACTCGAGATTCGTGACGACGAGCACTTCCGGCGAGAGATGAAGGAAGTGTCGCTGATTTTCGCATGCCTCTACCACGAATAAATCCGAAGTGCCGGGCAGATAATTGCTCCCGAAATCCTGCACGATCGAGCCGACGATTGCCGTCGGGGAAACGCCTACATCTCGAAGGATCTTTGCGAGCATACCCGTCGTTGTTGTCTTGCCATGCGTTCCTGCAACAGCGATCGTGCGCTTCCCTGCCGAGACAGTTCCCAATGCTTCGAAATAGGAGATGACTGGTATCCCGAGACCCCGCAGATTCGCCATGAACTCAGGCGCGCGCTGCTCCCATGCATAGCTATACACAATCAGGTCTGTATCCGGATCGATATTCTTGATGCTTGTCTCAAGGAAGACCTTGATGCCGAGATCACGCACGCGATCAAGAGTTGCCGGGCTTGGGTCATCGTTCGTACCGCTCACGATCCAGCCGTCGTGGTGATACAACTGCGCAAGCGCTGAGATGCCGATGCCTCCGATGCCGACCAAGTGAACCTTTTGAGAAGTAGCCATATCCATTATTTATAGCGCTCGCACGAGATTAGTAAACTGATCACCACGATCGTATTCGTTCTTGAACACACCGAAGGACGTGAAACCGGGACTGAGCAGTATGATGTCGCCGGGCTGCGCATGCGAGCGAGCGTCGGTAAGCGCATCTGCAAGATTATCGTGCACCGCCGCATCCGAAAACGAACTGCGGATGCGGTCCGTTCCCGTGCCAGCGATGAGTACGACATGCTTCACATATTGCGGAATCACGTCAATCGCTTGCTGCATATCGATACTCTTATCGGCACCACCGAAGATGAGTATGATATTTTTCTTTTCAGAACCGAGTGCTGCCAGCGCAACACGAACGGCGTCCGGCGTCGTAGAGTTCGAGTCGTTGTAGTACGTCACGCCATCGACGGTCCGAAGGAATTCCAAACGACCAGGCACGCCCTTGAATGATTCGAGTGCTTCTTTGATCACCTCGTCCGATATCCCATACGCGCGCGCTGCTGCACGAGCAAGCGCAGCATCGTACCGGTTATGTTCACCTGGGATCGAGAGAGCCCATTCTGCTGGCAATCCTTCGCTTCCCACCACGGTCACCTCCGCACGAATTTGGTCGTGGTACTTTTCTTGCACAAGCGCTGCACATTGCTCACCTAGTATGAGCGTATCCCCTGGCTTCTGATGTATGAAAATATTCGCCTTATCGCGCAGGTATGCATCGAGGTCATTATGGTAATACGTGAGATGGTCTGGGAAGAACGTCGTGAAGACAGCAAGCGATGGCGCAATACCCGCTTCGCCGAATCCTTGTAGCTGCCATGAATCGAGTTCAAACACTCCGATAGAATCCGGAGTCACTTCAGACAGAAGCGAAAGATTTGAGATACCGCGCACATTCCCGCCAAGCACCGTCTTCTTCCCTGCTCGCTCAAGGATCTCGTGGATCATGTGCGTGGTCGTGGATTTGCCGCGTGTGCCCGTGACGCCAATGATAGGAATCCCCGACAGTTCAGCAAAGAGATCTGCACTCATGCGGATAGCAATTCCTGCACTGCGAGCTTCAGCGATGTATGGCGAATCGGCAGGCACCCCAGCCGCCTTGAGGATCATGTTCCGATCACGAAAATCCTCCAGGCGATGCTCACCGAGCACAAACCCGATATTCGGAAACTCATTCAACTGTTCCAGTGAACTAGCCAGCTGCTCCCGCGTCTTGAGATCCGTCACGATGAGGTCCGCGCCACATGAGGCGAGAAAGCGTATATCTCCAACGCCGCGGCCCAACAGGCCGAGCCCCATTACGGTTATCTTCTTGCCCTCGAAATAGGCTCGTGCGTCCATCCCCTCATCCTAGCGCGAAAGGAGCCGTCCGTTAACTGCCGCGTTTCCAGCTAGTAAAGACAGGTTGTCGTGGCGATCTGGTCCTGGTGAGCGAGCGAGAATGATGTCTTTGGCACCTGAATGATCTCGAATGGGCTCGTAGAGCGAGCCGAGAGACGGCAATGCTTGTCCGGAATCTTGTGCGTAATCATGATCGTTCGCACAGAATCCTTATCAGTCACTTCGTCCACACTGATTTCATACCCATCGGTTGAGTGGCTTCCATCAAAGACAGCGAGCACTTCATAATTATTGAAATCTACTTTTGGCATATCAGGACCGCGACCGTCGCCATAGATGAGCGTCCAGAGCGTTGAGAAATCTTCCCACGTGCTGATGCGATAGTTTGAAGGCTGGGAGATAGAATAGGCTACTGTTCCCTCTTGGAGTTTCGTGAAGCGCACATGTCCGTCGCTGCTGAGCGAGAAAGCATTTGAAAAGTCACTATGCAAAGATGAAGGGCCAAAGAGATACAATAGGCCACCAATGACCACAGCGATAATTCCCATGCCTGCAACAAGATAAAGATCACGCATCAGTACTAGTATACCGCTCTCTTGCATGCAGCATCGAACAAACAAGTCGTATGAGTGTATAAAAAGAAACCGGAACGCACGAGGCATTCCGGTTTTGTTTAGGCGAAACATTCACGTCGGGTGTACAGGTCTGTAACACCATCCACCGTGAACTGAACGAGTTTGAGTTTTACAAACTCAAGAGTTCGCATCCTGAACGACGCCTCATCATGATGCGGTCGCATGATGATGGTTACGTTGAACGGCCATTTTTCCATGACGAGCTGCATCGTCTTGTGTGTGCGCCGGGCGTGCCAATCTTTAACATCCACTTCGATGTCATAAGTGACGGGCTTATCGTGCGATGAGTAACCCTGCTGACACAAGAAATCAGCTAGGGCCGCACATTCGCCTGCTGTGTTAAAGCAACGAGCCTCGTGGAATTCCACCTGGATACGCGAATCGCCGTTCACCAGGCCCTTAACGTATGATCTCATGAGTTCCCCCATGATAACGTCGCCATATCGGGGCGCCTTGGTAGCTGAAAGGAAAATTACCGGTTTCCTTCCTTGGTGCACGGCATTATGAGCAGCTAGAACTGCGTGCCGGCAAGCCAGAGCAGTATCTTCACCGAGCCAGGGTTTGCCGTCGTGGTTATATACGAGACCCCCCGCAATTGGCACGATATAGAACCTCCGATCTGCATCGGACTTTTCAAGATTACTAGAACCCACCTATCCCTCCTTTTGCTAGAGTTGGGTTACCAGATTAACTATAGCACAATATCTAAATAGTGCAAGCGGAAAGATTCGAACTTTCGACCGCCCGAGTATCAGTCGGGTGCTCTACCAACTGAGCTACGCTTGCGTATGGGTTATTCCTGTTGGTGAGGAACTTTGCCGATAGTACCAGATTTCCCCAATTCATACCAGTTTCATGCTGTGCCGTGTAATACTAGAGGTACAGATGGTACATCGCGGTACAACCCGAGAACCACGACAGCACCGCGCAAGCCGTGCGTCCACTATCGCCGACAAGCTTCGTCGGCATCGTAACAAGTTACGCATCTGGCGCCGCGCTATCGCCCGCCTCCAGGCATCCTCAGCAGAAGCTACCCCCTAGGCACAAAAGAAAATACCCACTATTTCTTAGTCCATCTCTTGGAACGGAATAGTGGGTATTTTCTTTTGTGTTTTGTCTATGTAAAGGGAAACATTCTCTTGTGCTCCGCCTATTCGTTGTGAGATCGTCAATTGAGCGATCCCACGTGCAGGTACGTTTTTCCTGCGTCCGAGCAGCATTTAGGGATGTCTGCAATTTCCCCTGTAGTGTGCTGCATGTTGAGAGTTAGATGTCCGAGGCGAACCTCTTCTAACTAATTCCCAACATGCAGCACACTAGCAGATCGACTTGAGTGATATCTCTATCATCTCGGTTCCAATTGGATATGTTCCACGAGCAGCTTCCGCTACCCGTGCCTTGTTACGACTTACTCCCTGTCATTGAATTTACCGTAGTCCTATACTAGATAAGATATCGGGTACCTCCAACTTCCTTGAGTTGACGGGCGGTGAGTACAAGACTCGAGAACGTATTCACCGTGGTATGGCTGACCCACGATTACTAGCGATTCCGGCTTCATGAGGTCGGTTTCAGACCTCAATCCGTACTGGGGATGGTTTTTGGGATTTGCTCCACCTTACGGTATTGCGTCCTTCTGTACCATCCATTGTATCACGTGTGCAGCCCGGGGCATCAAGGGACATGCTGATTTGGCGTCATCCCCACCTTCCTCCCCCGTGAGGGGGCAGTCTCGCCTGACAAATATAACAGACAACGAGGGTTGCGTTCGTTACCCCACTGAAGGGAACAGCTCAAGCCACGAACTGACGACAACCATGCATCACCTGTCCAACACCCTCGAAGGCTACCTCCCTTTCAGGTGGTATGCAGTTGGATTTCTAGCCCCGGTAAGGTTCTTCGCTTAGCTACGAATTAAGCCACATGATCCACCGCTTGTGCAAGTCCCCGTCTATTCCTTTGAGTTTTAATCTTGCGATCGTACTACCCAGGCGGCTCGCTTACCGCGTTAGCTTAGTCCCACAGAGGGTCGATACTCCGTAGAACGAGCGAGCAACGTTTAGGGCCAGGACTACCGGGGTATCTAATCCCGTTCGCTACCCTGGCTTTCGTGTGTGAGCGTCAGATTTGGGCCAGTGCGCTGCCTTCGCCTTTGGTGTTCCCCACGATATCAACGGATTTCACCCCTACACCGTGAGTTCCACGCACCTCTCCCACCCTCAAGTCATGCCGTTTCTCCCGCGGGCCAGAAGTTGAGCTCCTGGATTTTACGGAAGACTAACATGACCGCCTTGACACCCTTTACGCCCAGTGATTCCGGATAATGCTTGGGGCCTCTGTATTACCGCTCCTGCTGGCACAGAGTTAGGAGCCCCTTATTCCTGAGGTACTGTCAATTACTTCATCCCTCATAAAAGATGTTTACGTGGCGAACCACTTCGTCCATCACGCGGCGTCGCTCCGTCAGGCTTTCGCCCATTGCGGAAGATTCTCGACTGCGGCCTCCCGTAGGAGTATGGGCCGTGTCTCAGTCCCATCGGTGGGGGTCAGCCTCTCAGCTCCCCTAAACGTCGTAGCCTTGGTAGGCCATTACCCT
>JARIGM010000018.1 GCA_029288865.1 Candidatus Kaiserbacteria bacterium | reverse complement strand
GCCCTGATAAAAGCGACGCTTTTATCAGGGCTCTCTTGTGTTAGGATTTTAAGTATTATGATCTCTCTCTTCCAGAATCCTCATCCATTCGTTAAAGGCTCATTCATCGCGCTTGGAGGATTGCTTATTTTTATTGGTCTTTTCGTCCTATGGATAGCATTTACGCCACTTCCAGACGTTAACGCATTCATCGAACAGAAAGCGGCTAATTCTACGAAGATATACGACCGCACTGGTACCACCGTCTTGTACGACCTGAACACTGACGTGCGTCGACAGAGCGTTTCGCTGGCGAGCACCTCTCCGTATGTGCGACAAGCAACTATTTCTATCGAAGATGAGAATTTCTATCACCACAGCGCCATTTCCTTCACCGCCATCATTCGCTCGCTTATTACCGACATTGCCCATCACTCATTCGCACAAGGAGGATCTACTCTTACACAGCAGGTGGTTAAAAATAGTTTGCTCACACAAAAGAAAAGTATAGTGCGAAAGATTCAGGAGTGGGCGCTCGCGTTCAAGCTTGAGGGTCATTATTCAAAGGATCAGATATTGGAACTCTATCTGAATAGCGCGCCATATGGCGGAAACCTCTATGGAGTTGAAGCTGCAAGCCGTGCATATTTCGGTATCGACGCATCAAACCTCGACATTGCGCAGTCTGCATACCTAGCAGCCCTTCCCCAATCTCCAACGTATTACTCTCCCTTTGGAAACAATGTAAGTGCGCTTGAAGCTCGCAAAAACACCGTACTTTCAAAGATGTATCAGCAAGGTTATATCAAAAAAGATCAGTACCTGACTGCAAAAAGCGAAGTGGTGACATTCAATAAGCAATCAAATAGTTCGATCATTGCTCCTCACTTCGTGTTTTATATCCGCCAATATCTCGAAGATAAATATGGCCCTGACGTCATCAACCAAGGATTGAGCGTCATCACAACACTCGATACCAGTTTGCAGAGTTCTGCTGAATCGATCGTCAGTAAGTACGCACTGCAGAATGTGACGAAATTTAAAGCTTCGAACGCATCGCTTGTTGCGATTGATCCTAAAACTGGCCAAATTCTCGCGATGGTCGGATCCCGAAACTATTTCGATACGCAAATAGACGGCGCATATAACGCGACGCTTGCACTTCGCCAACCAGGTTCGGCATTCAAACCATTCGTATACGCAGCAGCTTTGAATGAGGGGTATACGCCTCAGACGGTGATATGGGATCTTCCGACCCAGTTCTCGACATCATGTGCACCGAATGACAACACGAACGATACGCCGCCTTGTTATTCTCCAGGAAACTATGATGGTCAGTTTCGTGGTCCGATGACATTCACGACTGCCCTCGCACAATCGATCAATGTTCCCGCAGTAAAGACGTTGTATCTTGCAGGTATTCAAAACGTCATCAACCTCGCAAAAGCTATGGGCATCACCTCGCTCGGAAATCCGAGCCAATACGGCCTTTCTTTGGCTCTAGGAGCTGCTGAAGTACGTCTCCTGGATCTTACTGACGCATACGGCACATTCGCGAATAATGGCATCTATAATCCGCCCACTGGCATACTGAAAGTGACTGACTCAAACGGAAACATACTCGAACAATTCACACCCCATCCACAACAAGCTCTTGATCCAGGCGTCGCGAACGATATGTCATCCATGCTCTCGAATAATGAAGCTCGCCAGCCTGAATATCCTGCAAATAATCCATTCCATTTCCCTGGATATGACGTTGCCGCAAAGACCGGTACGACGAACGATTCGCGCGATGCATGGACAGTCGGCTACACCCCTTCGATCGTTGTGGGAACATGGGCAGGAAATAACGACAACTCACCGATGGTGAAGGAAATTGCTGGATATATCGTTGCACCTATGTGGAACGAATTTATGCAGGTCGCCCTCGCGAAGTATCCTGTTTCATATTTCGGTGAACCTCGGGCTATCCCTGATAGCGCACCGCCAGTATTGAAAGGCCAGTATCAGGTTCCGCTTTCTGATGGAACGATCACAGTGCACGAACTCTTGTATTGGGTACACAAGAACAATCCTCTCTCAGGGCAACCTTCGAATCCTTCTTCTGATTCACAATATTCTTATTGGGAATATCCGCTTCAAGTATGGCTTTCAAATGCGGGAATGATGCCCGATGCGACAACGACACCGGCTGATACTACACAAACCAGCACAACGACTACCACGACCTTGATAACACCGATAATTCCGTCTATTTAATTGAGTGAGAAAGAGTAACGCCTCGACTCGCGAGCCTGCTTGAAAATTCTGAATGTTTCAGGAGTAGTGCTGATTTTATAATAGGAGGAACTGTAAGAAAAAGTTGTTCATTCTTGTATTGCAATTGTTTTGAAGTAGGAGTGTAGCCAGTAATCATCTGTATCTCTTCGGCGCATATGCGTCGGATTTCTGCTGCTTGGACGCCAGGGATCTTGTAATTAAGAAGAAGGTCGCTGATCGTACGCATGCTTATATCATACCCTACTGATTCATTGGCATCACGAGATATAAGAACGAAGCATCTCCGACTCCCCGAATAACAAGCGCGCGCCCGATACCACTTGCTGAAAGAGTAACGCTTTCAGCTGAAATAAGAGAAAGTGGTGCCGCTACATAGCGATGATTGAACGAAAGTTCGATCGTATCACCAGTAACAGAAGCAGGGATGGACTCTGAAGAATCGCCAATATCATTGTTGTGCGCACTTATATCCACATGCTTCTCTGCGACCGAGAACTTAAGCCGAACTTTTTGGAACGTATCGGAGAACACTGCTGAACGACGCAAGCCAGCTTCTAGATCTTTTCGAAGCATCGTCGCTTCTGAAACAAAGGATTTCGGAATGATCTGCGTGTAATCAGGATATGAAATAGTGACGAGACGAGTCGTTAGCATGCCAAATGGCCACGAAAATGCACATTGGTTGTCGTCGCTTTGAATCTCAATCATCTCGTCTGGAATGGTCTGAATCACGTCGAGCGCATTTTTCGCCGGAATAAGAATAGAAAACGGAGCCATGGCGCCTTGAACTGACATTCTTTTCTCAGCAAGACGGAATGAATCAGTTGCCACAGCTTTGAGAACCCCCCCTTCAAAAGAAAGCAGTACGCTGCCCAGCTCTGGACGCACCGTTGAAGGAGACGCAAATGCTACGACTGTGCTTATAAGAGTCTTCAATTGGCTCCCTGGAAGCGAAAATTTAACCGTTCCAGCATCAGGAAATGGCAACACGGGGAAATCCTCATACGAAAGCGTTTTCACCGTACTGCGGCCAGTTTCAGAGGAAATGATAGCTGTGTCTCCTGCATGCTCGATCGTAACAGAGCCAGTTCCTGAGAATGAGGAAGTTATCTCGCGCAATGTAGTCGCCGGTATCGCAACGACTCCTGGTGCTTTGATCGTTCCGTTCACTTTCCGATCGATGCCAGTTTCAAGATTCGTCGCTCTGAGCTTGATGCCATCATCACCTGCTACAAGGACAATGCTCGCCAGGACAGGCAATGTCGTTGAACGTCTCTCAGCGAATCGGGAAACGTTTGCGACTGCTTCTGCTAGTTCTTTCTTTTCTATTAAAATAATCATAAATACTATTACTACTAGTGCTGTGGATTTGGGGAAAACCTCCTAATCTCTAGTATATACGCTCCCGAATAAAACGCTCGTCTACGCACAAGGTGTTGAAAAGGTATGGGTATAAACCGAAAGTTATCCCCGTGGATTTTAAGGTTCGATTTTATGAACAGTTACGCAGTCATTGTCCCCACTGCTGGGCCAGACTTCTCCTCACAGTTATACACATCTATCCACAGGGTTATCCCCACTAAAAGACAAAATGAAATTACTGTCTTTTTAAAAACCTTTAAAACAGGCCGTGTCTTATAGTCGAGTTACGGACACTTACACGAGGATGGTACGGATATCTTGGATCTCTTTTGCTAGTTCGGTGTCAGACGCGACTTCGCGCTTCACCTTCTCGCACGAATGGATGACGGTCGTGTGATCTCGTCCGCCGAGCTTGTTGCCGATGGTTGGGTACGAAACACTGAAATCTTCACGCAATATATACATGATGACCTGGCGTGGGCGAACCACTTCCCTTCTGCGGGTCTTTTCATAAATACTGTCTTCGTCTATGCCGTAAAATTCAGCGATTTTCGATACAACATGCTTAACTGACACGGTTTTCTGCGGCCGCGAGAAAGATCGGAGCGATTGGCGTATTTCAGCAAGGTCTGGAGGCGTTCCTTTTACTTGGGTGTGGCAAACGACTGAATTTATAACGCCTTCAAGTTCACGAATACTGCCTGAAATCGAAGTTGCGATATATTCAGCAACAGCATCATCGAGCATGACTCCATGCTGGGCTACCTTCTTTCGTACGATAGCGATACGAGATTCAGTATCTGGCTCGCCAATATCAATGGTCATACCGCTCGCGAGGCGTCCCTTGAGGCGGTCTGCAATATCTGGGATGGCTGCCGGCGCACGATCAGATGAGAAGATGATCTGTTTGTTGTTGTCATAGAGTGCGTTGAAAAGATGGAAGAGTTCCTCCTCAGTCTTTTCCTTTCGGGACAAGAACTGAATATCGTCCATGATCAAAAGGTCAAATTGGCGGTATTTGTCCTTGAAGCGGTTTGCTGTCCCCTGCTGGAGCGAGTCCGAATAGTCCACTGCGAACTTCTCAGAGGTGAGATAAAAGACTCTTCGTGTCGGATAGAGCTTCTTATATTGATTTCCGATAGCCTGGATAAGGTGGGTCTTTCCACGGCCAGTATCCCCATAAATAAAGAGCGGATTGTAGGTTATACCAGGACGCTTAATCGCTGCTTGGGCCGCTGTGTAGGCGAGTTCATTGAATTGTCCTATAACAAATGTCTCAAAGGTATAGCGCGGGTTCAGGTTATCGCTTTTGTTGATATAGAACTCCTCGAGCGGCATCTCGACGGTCGGTCGGGCTGGAGTCTTTCGGACTTCCTTTTGCTTGCGGCGGTCGTCTCGGACAATCTGATATTCGATATTGCGGAATTCGTATGAGATACCACGAACGATTTTCAAGAGGAGTGTGTGGAACTTCTTCAGATACCAATCACGGAAGAATTGGCTCGGCACTCCGACGTAGATAATGCCGTCTTCTACCTTTACGATGCTGCTATCACGGAACCAGGTGTTGAAGTTCGCGGGTGACACCGAAAGTTCTACCTGAGTGAGCACTTGTTCCCAAAGTTCATGAGGATCAGTACGGTCCATAGTGAAGACAGTATACTCGGGATTGCCTGTGGATAACAGTGGTCTGCAATCCACCGCTAAACCAGTGTCTTTTCTTGCGTTACGGCTCGCAACCTGGTACTATCCTGTGGATAACTATCACCCCGTAGTTAACCTATAAAACTATGCCAAAGCGAACCTACCAGCCAAAAAAGAAGAAGCGCGCAACGACGCACGGTTTCCTCGCGCGCAGCGCGACGCCATCAGGTCGGAAAGTGCTTGCTCGCCGTCGCCGTAAAGGTCGAACGGAGCTCGCAGTCTCCCCTATCTAACTATGGTCCCGCGGGGAATGCGTCTTTCCCGGCCAGATATAACGACGGTTTCTCAAGACCATACGGCAAAGCGGGTCATCAGCCCGCATTTTTCCGTAATATATTCCCATAAAGCTAGTGGAATGGCGGTTATTGTCTCAAAAAAGGTAGCTAAGAAATCAGTGGGCCGACATATACTCAAGCGACGCGTCCGCGCGGCGGTACGCCCATGGTTTGCCGCTCATTCTGGCACTTCACTTCTCATATACCTGCGCCCCGGGAGCGAATCACTCACATTTGCCGATATATCCAATGAAATCAATACTCTATTAGGTCGGCTCTCGTAGCCTTGTGCGGTATACTACACTCACCAACCCCCTATGCTTTCTTTTTTCCACACTCTCATCTACGTTCCGATCTATAATCTCCTCATATTTTTCGTAAACCTGATGCCACATGGGGATGTCGGGCTCGCTCTCATCGGTGCCTCATTCGTCGTTCGTCTTATTATCCTTCCTTTATCTATCTCTGCAGTTCGTACTCAGCGGGCAATGCGAGAAATCGAGCCTGAACTTAAGGAAATCAAGGAAAAATATAAGGATAATACTGAAATGCAGGCAAAGGAGCAGTTCGCGCTCTATAAGCAATACGGTATCCGTCCGTTTGCGAGTCTCCTCACGATGTTTATTCAGCTTCCCGTGCTCATTTCTCTGTATCTTGTGATTCGTCACGAATCGTTCTCCAAAGTGAACACTGCCCTGCTCTACCCATTCATTCATGTGCCAGCTGAGTTGTCGCCCCTTTTTCTTGGTTTTGTATCAATAACGCAACCAAACCTGATCCTCGCGATCTTGGTAGCGATCACACAGTTTTTCCAGGCGTATTTCGCTATCCCTGTGCCAGAAAAAGCCAAGCCAAGCGCTTCAGGCGAGTCTATGCAGCAAGAATTCGGCCGCGCGATGGCCATGCAAGCTCGATTCGTACTGCCGATCGTTATGGGAGTCGTTTCCTACACCTCAGGAGCAATCGCTCTCTACTTCATCACAAGCAACACCGTCATGCTCTTGCAAGAGCTTTTGGTACGCACCACCATCAAACCTGTTAAGAAAATAGCCTAATTAAAGGTTATACGCCCACAGAGAACTATCAATCTTGTTTCGGAAGACAAGCACGTGTGCATTTGGATCGAGTGTGAGATTTACCGCATCAACGGTCACCTTTGCGCTTTCAGGATCGAGTACTAAGGTCGCATTGCGGCTTAATAGATCGATTCGCCAGATACGATCAGTAAAGGAAGTTGCCCCTTGATACCAATTATCGGGAAGTATGCCCGACAGGCTGGTCGGAATCGCGCAATAGAGCGAATTATTATCTGAAGACCACGCGCATTTTTCAGCCATGGTTGCGAGTGGCAGCTTCGTGACCCCGCCAGTTGTCCTATCAAATACAGCCATAGTGACAGTCCCCTTGTCTATATAGCTAAACAAAAGCTGTTTTCCTGATGGGCTTGGTAGCACAGTAAGACCTTTTAATGGGCCGAGTATCGGCGTAAAGGTGCCAGCGCTATTAATCGCAAATGCATACCCATCAAGGCTGTTTGCTGCCTTAGGAACAGCGATAAAATCGTTTCCCGAAGGAAAAACTACTAGACTCGTAAGCGGGTTCGTGAAGAGTGTGTGTGAGTTGCTGCCGTCAGCTCGAGCGATTGTTCCGACAGAAGAATTCCCACTGTTATTCAATGTAAATACGGTACTAGAACCGAATACGGTTGCTTGCGCGAGGTCTTGTTGTAAGAAATAGCCAGAACCGCTCACAGGAAGTGCATAAGTATTTATGTGCTCTTGCTCTCCTACCGTCGTGACGAACTGTGCGAATGCTGTCGAACCATCTTTAAGCCATGAAGCAATCTGAATACCTGGGAGCGTTTTGTTGCCGATACGCGCAAGTGAGCGTCCAAATACTGTATATTCATAAATATTTCCACTCGCTCGGTCGATATAGTGAACGGCGATATCAGAAGTGCTTGCGTTCGTATTGAATACGGCAACCCCTGCAGCAACCGCATCTTTAGAAATCTCTACTAACCCTGGTGCGACGAGTGTACCCGCACTTCCCTTCACCACCGTCGTGCCTTGATCAGTCGTAGTGGTCGTAGCATTCGATACAGCGTTGTTAAACGAGGAGCCATTCCCTACTTCAAGATGTGGCGCGCTATGCGCAAAGAAGAGGAAATAGACGGCAATGCCGACCCCTGAGAGGACAATGAGAACTGCGAGAATGGTGAGGAGTTGTTTCATACTAATTAATATTTAATGGATTGTGGTGTAGTCGTTGCAGGTGTGGTTGGAGTTGTTGTCTGAGTAGTGCCAGCATTAGGATTCGACGTGAGAGACTCGAAATCAAGACTCAAATCTAATATGCGTGGATTGATGATACCGAACACGATTGCCGGAGATAGCACCAACAAAAGACCAAAAAGAGCGTTTCCGATCTTTGAGCGTGCTTTACTGACATTCTCGCTGTTTCCTCCAGCCGTCATCCAGGTGAAACCAGCAAGCATAAGCTGAAAGACCGCCAAGGTAGCGGCTGCACCGATGCAGATCTTATAAAGATTATTGAAGAAAAAACCGAGATTATTGTCGTTCGCTATCTGCGTCACCGCTGGAATATTCGTGAGAGGAACAAAATTCGTAGAAGTAGTATCAGCCGCCCACGCCAGATGTGGTCCCAAGAAGAGGAAGAAGGAAACCGCCGTTAAAATAAGGTATTTTTTCATGTTATAAGCCGAAGATGCCACCTGATTTCTTTTGACCGAACAATACAGAGAGGGTCGCAGCTGCTGTCTCGAGCGGATTATCTTGTTTTGCAGACACGTCGAGGTTAGCAGTTCCTTGCCCTGCTCCAGTCGCACGTACAGTAATATCATTATCTGAACCGCTTTGAACCCCATTTACTGTCCAGTTGAGTGTCGGAGTCGTAGAGAAATAATAGGGGACTGCACGATAGGTTGTTTCGGTGTCGTGCATTGTTGCGGTGTCAGAGAGTGCCATATCAAATAGTGGACCCATGAGAGGGTCATTCTCATATATGCGAATAAACGGCGTCGACGGAGCGATGTGAACCACACTCTGAGCATTTATGGTTTGAGATTGGTTAGAAACAGTCACAGTAATATCGGCATCACGATATTCTTCGGGTGCTGAAGCAGTAAGAACGCTTTTTCCGATTCCAGATGCGCTTTCAAGTATCTGATCGCCGAATTTCCACGTGTAAACAAGCGCATCTGGAGAAATTGCTGTATTTGCAGAGGTACGGACATCAGGAACTGCAATGACTCGGACAGTTCCTTGAGGCGCTACAAGCGGACGACCTGCGTAAAAAGGATGCGCTGTTGAGACAGGTTCTACTACCAGCGCGACTGATGCTGGCCGTACGACAGCCTGGGCGGTATAGGTCTGGCCCTGGTTTGTGGCCGATACCTTGATGGTTGTGACTGCGCCGGGACCGCCGACTGTAACTGGTACTGACTGTCCCCCACTTCCTTTATAGACCGAGACGCCATTCACATAGACGGTAATTGTGGCTGCTGCGATATCGAATGCAGAGCTTGAAGGAGTAACAGAAACTGTTTGATACGGTGTCGGGTAGTCAGGATTTACAGTAACTGTGAGTGGGGCTGTATCGGCACCACCGATCGCTTGCGCGTGAACAGTGAATGCGCCCGTACTGATGATTGCGAGCAAGAAAAGAGTTGAGGCCACGAGGCGCTGCATACTTTCAGTATAACGCCTTTAAGGATAAACACGTGTAGATTTGTGGGTATTATGCGGGCTACTCGAGTTCTTCTTCTCGAGCAATTGCATATCGTTGTGCCCGCGCCGGTACTCGAGCCGCGTAATACTGGATCTCACGTGCGCGCTGCTCGGCTGCGGCTTTTTCTGCAGCTGCAGCCTGTTCAACAACTTTTTCCTTATCTTCTTTGCGAGTTATGTAAATCAGCCAAAGTATCTGAACAATAATGAATGGCACATCATTTATAAAAGGAATGAGTTCCGCGACATCTAATCCAAGCGTAACTCCCACCTTTTGCAGTGAATTTTTACCAAAGAAATTTATACCTAGGAACAGGAACCAAAAGAAAAACAGTCCGATTTGAATAAAACCGAGAATCTCAGAAACCACTTCTCCTACTCCCGTGAGGGAAAGTACCACCTGTAATAACCAGAATCCTGCCGCCACTGCGAGCATCGCAATGGCCATAAGCAGATTGATCCGGTATTTAGGTTTGATTTGTGTCGTCATGTCGTTGTTTTTCAGCCTGGATCGAGAGGAGTTGCGATGGATCCGATGTGATTATTTGGTCTTCAGTATATGACGCGACGATCTTGATGGCGACATGCTTAAGTCCGGCAAAGAAGAGTCCCTCCCCTACCCCAGACTCCAAAAGCAAGAATTTCTCCTCGTCAGTAAGGTTAAACGTCTGCTGCAGAAGGTCGATCGTTGTCGGAGATTGCTTCAAAAGGAGCTGAATCGATGAGTTGGTAAGGATTGGCTTGCCGTACGGGCTTCGCAAGAAGTCTTCCACGTCCTGGGTGATGGTCGAGACGCCGAGATAGTATTTACGGCCGCGCTTAGCCAAAGAATAGAGGAATGAGGCCGTATCTTCGGATTTCATCATCCACCATGCCTCATCGATGATGAGCAAACGTTTCTTCAGCTCGTGACGAACTGCATTCCATATATAGTGCGTAACGATATACATTGCCACTGGCTTGAGCTCATCTTCCATGTCGCGCACAGAAAACACGACGAATTGCTTATTTATATCGATATTTGTCGGACGGTTGAGGAATCCAGCCCATGTGCCTCGCGTGTACTTCGTGAGACGTGTGACGAGCGATTCACTCCCTTCCATGCCCGCAAGCACGTTTTCAAAATCAGAAAGAAGCGGCGGTTCCATGCCGGTAAAGTCGGTGTCGCCTGTAATATCCTTGAGCGCGTAGGTTTCGCTGATTGCGCGATCCACAATCGCATCTTCTTCTGGAGTCAGGCCGCCGAGCATGAGGCGGAAAAGGCCGACGAGGTTAATAATGTTTGAGCGCAAGATGTCAGAAGGATTCTCGTCCTCCTTCACGGGCGGCAAATCAAATGGATTTATATGATTTTCTGAAGAAAGTGAGATATTGAAGAGTTTTCCGCCGGTCGCTTGAGCAAGGTTGTCATATTCGCGCTCCGGATCGATCACGATCACGTCAGTATCGAACATGAGCGAGCGAAGAATCTCCAATTTCACCGCATATGACTTTCCCGATCCCGATTTCGCGAAGGTTACAGAGTTGTAGTTCTCGAGCGAAAAGCGATCGAAGAGGATAAGTGATGAGTTGTGGCGGTTTAAGCCATAGAGAATGCCGCGATCTGAGGTGAGATCAAAAGAAACGAATGGGAAAATCGAAGAAAGAGGCGCTGAATTAAGCTTCTGATGCACAAGCAGCTCGTCATTCGCAAGCGGAAGCGTGGAGCGGAAGCCTTGTTCTTGCTGGAAAAGCGCAGGCTTGGTGTACACGAGCTGTGAATCCAGAATACCGCGGATTTCCCCTTCTACCTTCTCCAACTCATCGGGAGTGTTTGCATAAATCGTTATATAAAGGCCCACCTCGAACAAATGTTCTTGTGCTTGTTGGAGCTGATCGCGCAGGTTTTCGAGGTCCTGGTATGCTGTGTCGAGCATTGGATCACGCACTAATCCTTTCTGTTCACGATCGCTAATCTGGCTCTGCACCTCTGCCACCTTTTTCTGAAAGCCGCGGAGCGCCTCAGCTGTATCAAGCGGATGCACATAAATTGAGACATCAAATACCTTGTCGAGGTTGATGATCGGCATGAACCAGCCATCCGAAAGGAAGCGCGGGTACGCAATCGTGTAGTATGTACGGGCTATTTTCTCACCCAACTCGATATCTTTGGAGTTGATCTTAAGTGCTGCGGGCGCGATCGTATCAGCCAAGCTCAAAGTGCCTGCTGCATAAATATCCTTCGGCAGGACCGGAGCTATCTCAGGAGTGTCTTTTTTCGGGTTGAGGAAGTCGAGAAGTGCCATATTAATTCAAATGTATAGGATTTTCCATGTCGCCGACATTAAACGAGCGGTACAAAAGTTCAATAAGCTCCTCGGTGCCGAGTGGAACGGCACGCACGCCAGCTGAACCAAGGCCCCCCGCAACGAGCGACATGCGCTGCTCAAGCTGCACACGATATTCTTCGAACATATCTGTCCCTCCACTCGCCGTAGGACCTTTTTTCATGAGTCCGCTCAGTGTCTTGCTGATTTCAGCGGTCTCGCTTGGTGCGAATGGCACCACGACATAGAACAATTTAGACATGATATCCGCTCCTTCGATGAAATTCTCGATGAATGCAATGTATTCACGGAGCTGCAAGCGCATGAGCTCGGTCGCCTGCTGATTCATTCGTTCATTTAAAAGGCCGAGGTAGGGCCGAATATCCATCTTTCGTGAATGCACGACGATCTGTACTGAAAAATCAAGCGTATTGAGGAAATTCTGGAATCCGCCGATGATTCCCTGCTGTTCGGTTTGTGATTTGAGAGAAAAGTTCGTTGAAGAACAAAGCAAAACGCCACGATATCCGCCATTTTTCAGGATAATAACGCCATTGCGCACTTCTTGGACGGGCACGAAGGACTGAGTTGGAGATGAATTTGCCATAACTATTCGTTAGGTTGAGCTGCAGAGCCGTCTTGGATATCAAGAGAACGCGCCAAATCATGCAGCTTATTCTGGTTCAGTCCGAGCTTCTGGCGAGCTTCTGGCGCAGATACGGGTGCTACTGGTGCGCTCGGCGCTTGAGCCGCAGAATCTTCCTTCCTCCAAAGGTAGAGACGGCTTCCGAGGAAATACGTGAAGCCTGCTTCAAGCATATCCGTGAAGGATTTGTTGTTTACCTTATAGAACGCAAGCGCAGCAGCGAGCGCGAGAATCGGAAGTGCGATTATGAACCCGATCACATGGAGATAAAGCACCAATCCTGCAGCTGCCCCTCCCCCGCCAGCAAGAAAGATAAATTGCTTGAGCGTGAACGGACCGATCACTTTGTCTTCTACTTCGATGAATTGAGGAACTTGGTACTCTGCCATCTCTCGTAGTATAGCAGTACTTTTACCAACAGAAATTTTTTACTGTGAGCGTGAACTAGATCGGTTCGCGGTATGGGTCTGCTGTGTACTCCTTCACGATCTTGCGAAGCGCATCACGATGCGGATCATCTGCACGAAGCGGAACGCTTGGCTGCGATACGGGCGGTGTATATGGCGCGGGCGCAGATTGAGGCGTGGGAGCTGGAGCAGTAATTGGCGCGGGAGGCGTGCTCGGAGCGAATACTGGTTTGGGTGAAGGTGTAGGTGTTGAAGCCGGAACCGGAGCGACAACAGCCTCTGGTTGTCTCTGAACCTGTATCGGAGGTGTGACCACTGCTCGAATTTGTGGGGCTACCGGAACTTCTGGGATAGATACTGTAGGTACGGCTGGTGTACTGGTTGACGTCACTGGAAGAGAGTCGGAGTTTTTATTCGCTTCACGTTCCACTCCTTCACTCTTCATTTTCTCCTGAAGTGGAACGAATATTTCCTCATTCAGATCTCGAGCAAGTTGATTTACTGTTTGAGAATCAACCCCATGCTCTTGGATGCTTTGAATAAATTCAGATGGGTTAATTAACCCAATAAGAAGGTTGCGTATCAGATCCGCAATTATTGATATGGTATCAATGTGCAATTTATAGACATTTTGCATTCTCGAACCGAATTCAGCTAACTCATCCCCTGCGAGAGTATCTTGAATGAGTGCAGGGGCCGATGAATATGCTTTTTCTATTTCTTGTTCAGTGAATACTTTCATAATTATTCTCAATATAAACTATACTCTTGCTCCGGCTGCCCTATAAAATTCACTCCATCTATTTTTTGCATTTGGATTTGTGGAGATTCCAGGTTCCCCACCATCTGTTCCTACTAGAGCTTTAAATGTTCGAGTTGCCTGCGTATCATGCGTATCGATATAAATTTTTATCGCATTAATGGTTTCATCTGAATGCTTAGCTGGGTCAATCGCAGCAAGATCACGACCTCTGAGTGCTTGAAGAATATAATCTTTTTTAAGAATACTACCAGAAAGCCCAGCAATACTTTCCGGAGTCATATTCTTAAGTACATATGCTGCGTTTTCCACGCTAAATCGAAGTTTCTTAGCCTCTTCCCGGGTTTCATGGTCAATCTTTTCATTTGCGATGTAGGCATCGTAGTCTTTTGTAGACATGTTTCGTACCAGGAGTGACAGATTCTTTCCAATCTTCTTGAAGTTCTCGTTAGTCTCTTTTTCAGACTGAGTCATTGCAGCCAAAGCATCCTTGATGGCTACGTCACGGTCTCTTATGTTCTCTGGAGTTTCTCCGGGTAGAGCAAGCGCATCATTAAGATGGATTTTGTTGTGTCGCTCATGAGCTGCGTGTCCAGTCTCATGATCACGATGCTTCTGGTGGCTTTCATTTTCTTCGAGAGAGCGTATATCACCAAATCTCTTCTTTGCTAAACCGCCGGCTGCTCCCGTAATCGCATCCCCTGCCATATAATCGAATCCTTTAGCCAAACCTCCTACGAAGCCAGGTTTTGTCTTAAGGTCGCCAAGCGTTTCATTATATTTGCGAGCTGTGTATCTCCCAGCTCGACCGACCGTATTTCGTGCCGTAAATCCATAGCTCCAACGACCTATGCCTCCTACTCCAGTGGTTACAGTCTTCTGAGCGAAGTTGGTGGCGAACTGTGCGCCTGCAGCGCCGGAGTTTTTCGCGAACATAAGCGCAGCCATGAAGAAGCCGATGATAAGCGCGAAGACGATCAGCACGCTTCCGATTCCAGTGTTCGGGTCTGCCAATGCACCGATGAGTGTCTGCGGGTCATTTCCCAGGCTAATCCCACCACGGACGCCTTCCATCACCTTGAGCCCCACAAACAACAGAAGCAAGAAGATAGGCGCAAAGAATGCGTTTGCGATCAATGTTTCCCACCACTTCTTCGCTTGTCCTTCGAGTGCTGGTATAGCAAAGCCCACGAATCCAATCGGCGAAGTCACGAGCAATACGACGAGCGTGATGGCACGCAGTAAGAACATGATCGCTGCGGCAAGCAGAAGTATGGTCACGATACTCATCATGATGATGATTGCGACATACGCCATGAACATTTTCATGTGGTCCGGGTTAGTGACGACCTGTGACAATGCAGAATCTTTTGACAGACTAAAAGCAGAACCGAGGCCGGTATCTTGAATGAGGACTTCAGCGATTCCCACTTGATTGGTACAGCTCGTACCTGAACATTTTTGGATTACAGACTGCCCTGCTTGTTGGTACAGCTTAGTGCTCAGGACATTTGAGATGTCTACCACTGCTTCACCCGCAAAGAGGCTGAAGTTCAAGAGAACAGCAAATATTATGAGGCGTGGAATCGCCTTTCGGGCATCAAAGCTATGGAGATCGAGCAGCATCATCACGCCTGCGTACAAGAAACCAAAGAGGAGAAGGATGTTTCCGACGTCGCGCAAGATGCCCCACGCGAGGAGCATTCCTTGAGAGTTTCCGAAGTATGTCGCGAATTGGAAGACGGTAATAACCACTATCCAATTGAAGAGCACACCTACGATGCCCAAGATCCATGCGACAAGCACCATGAACGCAAAAGCGATACCTTGAAGTATTTGTGCCAATCCCTCACCAAGGTAACAGAATGGGTTTAGTCCGCACTCCTTATTAGTCGAGTCGACGGGAGCACCAGACTTTGAGGCATCAATCTTTGCGCTAGTGTCTCCTACTCCGCCTGTCGTCGTGGTTTTGCCGGAGTTGTCGGTGACCTTGCTTTGCGCACCTAACCCGGTATCAACTAAGTTGCCTTGGGTAATGATTTTTCCATTCTGAACTTCTTCACAAACTCCATCTAGAACAGGTCCTGATTCTCCGCCAATGCTTTCAACGACTGAACAATTGCGAACGGTGCCTCCTGTTTCGGTGCATTGGAATATCGTGGTGTTTCCATAACCATACTCTCCCCACTGCTTACATCCTTGGAATCCATTTACAGTAGATTTGTCCGCCGTAGGTTTGGTGGTCGGAATAATCACTTTCTGAGTGAAGGTTGCGGCGTGCGTCGTCGCAGGAATAATAAGCGAGATGAATACTAGAGATGCGAGGAGTAATTTTTTCATATCAATAGATAGCTTGGCATTTATACGCATTATTCGCGATCTGATTCATTTGCGTGTAGAGGGATGCGGGGGTCGAGGTCCCTGTGTCTGTGCTTTGTGCGGAGGCATAAGTAAGGTCTGAAGTGCTTGGGGTTGTCGCGCTCGCAAGCATAGCGCTGTAGTCGTTGGTTGCCTTTGTGATCTTTGCTGTTGAGTCTTGTGAACCAGAAACTGGGAGTTCGCTTTGAATGGTGCTGAGCGTGCTGAGCGTGGTTTGCGCGTTTGAAATCTCGGTTGTCGCTTGGTCGATCACTGGTCGTACGACATTAGTAAGCGTATTCGAATTCATTGGACAGCTTTGAGAATTCAGTGAGGATTGTGCTGCTTGTGCCGCTGTATAGATGGTCTGCCATTGCGATTGGAACTGCTGCATCTGCGTTGTCTGAGAAGTAAGTATTGAGGCGAAGTCCGAACTCACTGAAGTGTTCGCAGCTGCTTGAGATGGATCAGTCTGATTAAAGTAGGTGGTACCTCCTGTGCTGCTCGACGGATCGGAAAGCCCTCGCAAGCTGCCAGCACCTCCTGAGATATGGAGGATGAGTTGAGAAAGGAGTGCGCTTACGATTTCATCAAAGTCTTTAGCAGATACGAGAGAATCGATACCCGATCCAAAGGTTTTATCGAGACTGGCCTTAATGATCGACCCGGGAGTCTGGATACTTGCTCCATAGCACGGCTCAGCCGATGAAAGCGAAACGGTATTAGATGAGGTCGAAGAGTTACATTTACCGCGGAAGGAAAGAATTCCCTGGCTCCAATTCAATTCAGTCTTGCGTTCTTCTTGCGCCCCGATTACAGATGCGGCAAGTTCGTTTTGTGCGATCTGCATTGCTCCAACAGGAGTATTCGCAGGATTTGTGATGGCAGCAAACCACGCATTAAGACCTCCTTGAGTAGTAGCTCCTGCAAGGAATCCGCTCGCATTTACAGTGTGAAGATCGAGATCGTACTCGTGCGCTCCAAGAATCGCATCGCGAGCCGTTGATTTCTGATAATTGTTTCGGATGTATTGGTATACCTGGTCTTGGTATGGGGAGCGAATCAATGCATTGCTGTTTAACAGCTGGCCGAAATATATGTTCGCTTGTGCATCTGCGACTGATGAAAGGGTCTCGGAAAGATTCGTAACATACCCTGGAGAGCCGTTGAATCCGCTATTAATCCAACGTACCGTGCTCGCGACAATCGATTGGATTGCGGCACGTGAAAGAGTCCATGCGATCGGCGCGAGAAGCTGCTTGCTCGAGGTGACCGCGCTGATCGTGTTCTGCACCAAGTTGAATGGGTCAATGTTGATTCCCCATGCATGAGCTGGTCGTGGAGCTGATACGAGGCTCGCTGAAACAATGAAAACGAGACCGAAAACTCCGACACTTATTTTTTTAATAATATTTCCGGTGTTCATTGTGTTTTCGCAGCCATCTGGACTGTCTTGTAGATACTCGATCCTGCACCATCTGTGATCGTCACATTGTCATTCATGAATACCTGGTTCAGATCAGAGAAGGAACTTACGAGCGTATGAGAATCAGTCTCGTAGTCTGAAAGGCCCAGATATGCACGAAGCGGATCGGTATTGAGTGCGCCCATATCAGTGATGTCTTGTCCGATGCGAGCAAGTGCATTAGCGATCTTCAAATGAGTCGATTGTGCCTCTGAAGGAACAGGAACTTGTATGAATGCTGTGGCGATTGCTGTGTATGCCTTCCCTATCGCTGCAACGTGCGCGAGTGCATCAGTATCATTCTTCTCGACTGCGTCTGAGAAGTAATCAACTTCACTCTTGTCAGAAGCAATCGTGTTTGCAGCGAACGCCTGTTCAGCTTTTGCAGCGTACGTGGTGAGTGCATCAGCGCCTGAGCCGCTCACCTTTACTTGATTAGTGGTATAGATATCCTGGCTCGCATGCTTTGCAACGAAGTCTTGCATTGCGCTTCCCACATAAGTTGAGATGTCAGATTCACTCGGCGTAGAGCCATTAGCTTGAGAGAGATAGTTAGAGAAGAGGGACTGAGCGAATTGAGAAGTTACGGTGTTATCTGCTGCGACGGTTCCCGGAAGATCTGCAGGATTGATCGATGGAGTTGATGATGCAGATTGGGAAGAAAATCGTGCTTGAACGAGGCCCTGATTCACCGCTTCAGAGTCAGTAAGCGTTGGACTGACCGAGTGAGGGTTCTTCGGATCAGTACCATAAAGCGACTCTTCCCAATCCGGGAGTCCGTCGCCGTCAGAATCCTGCTTTGCATAGTTTTGGAGAAGCGCTTGTGCCGATGCTGCGTTCGCAACATTTGATCTAAATGGAAGCCATCGAGGATTCGCGAGAGTGTAGGCGCCTCCAATAAGCACGCTAGCTAATACAAGCGCACCGATAACACCAGGCACCCGAGTTGTGCGGGTTATTGTAGCCACGATACTAAGTAAATAATACCACAGCACCTCACGAAATATTCAGAAAATATCTAAAGTTGTTGAGAAAGCGCGAGCCATTTTTGAAGTGGTACATCTTCTGCGCGAATCTTCGTAGAAAGTCCTTCGCGCGCGAATGCTGCGACGATCTTTTCCATCTCTGCTACGGATTCAAGGTTCCTCGCCAGCATCTTTCTCTTGTGCGCAAAGCCAGCATGCAGGATATCGAAGAAGTGCTGCTCGTCTGCAGGTGTTTCGAACGGACTATGTATCTCAGCGATTGAAAATACGGCTGAATCAACGCTCGGAGCTGGTACGAATGCTCCTTTTGGCACGGTGAAACAGTATTTAGGTGTACCAAACGCTTTTACAGACAAAGAAAGCAGGCTTTCCTTCTTCTCTCGAGCAATACGAACAGCCACTTCCTTCTGCACGAGGAGCGTTATGGAAGTTGGCTTATGAATCGCTGTTAGAAATTGGCGAATAATCTCGCCGGTTATGTAATAGGGTATGTTCGCAACGAGCGCGTACGGTTCCGTGATCGTTTGCGAATCAAAAGATCGAATATCGCCCATAATAAGCTCCAATTTGCCACTTGAGAGTTCTTCAGCAAACGTTTCTCGCAAAACCGGCTCTAATTCAGCATCAGTTTCAACAGCAATTACCTTTTTTGCTGCTTTAAGCAGTTCCCGCGTGAGATTGCCTGTTCCAGGGCCTATTTCAAGGACAGTGTCGGTGGCGCGTATGCCGGCTGCCTCCACGATGCGCTCGGACGTCTGCCGATGCATGAGAAAGTGTTGGCCGAGTCCCTTTTTTGCGCGCATATTATAGTTCTATCACGTCTTCCCAGTCGTCATTCGACTCTTCTTGGTATTCCGTAAGAGTCGGGTCGATATCGCGAAGGAAGGATGAAGGCTCAGAAAGGAAATCCGTACCATATATACGTCGGATTCGAGCATAAGTAAGGAATAAACGCTTGCGGGCACGCGTTACGGCTACGTAGAAAAGTCGGCGCTCTTCCTCTTCGTCTCGCTTCTCGTCGCGGTTGTTTTCGTGTGGGAACAAGCCCTCCTCGAGACCGGTTACGAAAACATTATCAAATTCAAGGCCTTTTGCAGCGTGTACGGTCATGAGCGTTACACCTTTTGAATCTTGCTTGCGATCGAGCTCGTCTTGATCACCTGCCAGCGCTGCGTCAGCGAGAAATGCCGAAACCCCCTCTTTTCCACGGAAAATATCATATCGCGTTGCAAGTGTCGCCAATTCCTTAATGTTTTCAAGGCGTTCTTGGTCTTCTTCCCCTCCCTTTGCAAGCAATGCCTCCATGCCACTCTTCTCAATGATGAGGCGTACGAACTCTGAAGGAAGCAATTTATCTGCTTCATCTGCGAGAGATTGAATCAATTCTTCAAATGCTTGGTATTTTGCGCGGTCTGCAGCGCGAAGCTCTTCGTGCTTTCCAGCAATTATTTTTCCGAGGGTTACTTTCCCAATACCACGCGGTGGTGTCTGTACGGCACGAGCTCGATCGCTTTCACGGCCTGGATCAAGGCAAAGTCGGACCCATGAGAGGATATCCTTCACTTCTTTGCGGTCGTAGAAACGTGTCCCGAGGAGCTTGTACGGGACTCCTTGTGCCAAGAATGCTTCTTCCAAAGAGCGAGATTGGAAGTTCGTGCGGAATAGCACTGCTATTTCTTCAGGTTTTTCGCCCTGTTGGATAAGTTTCTTGGAGTGTCGAGCGATCCATCGTGCTTCAGCATCGGCAGTGTTTTCAGGATGAATGACGATCTTCTCCCCTGCTTCATTGTCTGTTACTGAACGTTTTTCCTTACGATTACGATTTAATTCGATGATTGCGTTCGCTGCTTCCACGATATTCTTGGTCTGTC
>JARIGM010000014.1 GCA_029288865.1 Candidatus Kaiserbacteria bacterium | reverse complement strand
TGCGGGCTAAGAGCGTGCTTGAGGATGCTCGCCTCGCTATTGCTCGGCTCGCTGGCGTAAAGCGTGAAAACGTCGTATTCACATCAGGGGCAACCGAAGCCAATAACATGGCCATTCGTGGTCATGTGCAGGCTCTAGCTGAATCAGGTCGCGCGCTTTCTAGCATTCACATACTTTATCTTCCGAGTGCCCATGCCTCGGTCATGGAATCTATCCAATCGCTTGAGCGATATGGTGTCTTGGCAGAGCCGCTTGTTATAACTGATGGAGCCGTAGATCTGAATGCCCTCAAATCCCAAATTCGAACTGAGACAGCATTAGTCGCTGTGGATGTGGTCTGTGGTGAGACCGGGACACGCTATGCCGTTCGTGACATACGCAGAGTATTGGATGCGGCGCGGAAAGAATCACGCGCTGGCCGGATAATGATTTTCGCTGATGCGAGCCAGGCCCCATTCGTGGAATCATTCGAACTTACGCATCTTGGTGCTGACCTCCTTTCGCTTGATGCGCAAAAGGTGGGTGGCGTTCGTGGTATCGGGGCACTCATTCGTGCAAATGTTAGTGTGCCGCTTTCGCCTATCATGCATGGAGGAGGGCAAGAAGACGGGCTGCGTCCGGGCACAGAACAGCCTGCACTCGCTGCCGCGTTCGCGATAGCGCTCCAAGAAGCGAATGCGACACGCGGCTCGTTCATAGCTCATGCGACCGAGCAGCAAACGCGATTGCTCACCACGCTCGCGAAAGCCATCCCGGATATGGTTGTAAATGAAGGGAAAGAACATGTGCCGCACATTTTAAATGTTTCATTCCCGGGACGCGATACTGATTATGCTGTCATGATTCTTTCCAAAGAGGGCTATGCCGTCTCAACAAAAAGCGCATGCGAGACGAACGAAGAAGGGTCGAGAGCCGTGGAATTGCTCACGGGAGATCGCGAACGAGCCCGTTCAACACTAAGAATCTCGTGGGGTCCATCGACCAAAGAGCGCGAGCTCAGCGGGTTTGCACGTGTCCTCATCCGGACTATCAACTTCCTCGATTCGAACCCGCTCTAGTGGCTAAAGCCGCGAGTTTGCTATACTAAAGGTATGGATCTCGAGGACCTCTCTAAATCGCAGCTGCTACTTTTGATGCTGCTTGTGAACTTCATCACATCGATCGCTGTGAGCGTGCTTACTGTTTCTTTGCTTGCTCAGGCACCAACCGTCGTGACTCAGACGGTCAATCAGATCGTCGACCACACTATTGAGACGGTCGCTACCGGTACGCCTCTTTCTGTTATTACCGCCCCGCCGACCACCATCACCAAGACGGTCATCCAGACGAGTGACAGTCTGCTCCCCGGAGCAATCAACGCAGCGGCATCTCGCGCTGTTGAGCTCTATGGCCAAGGTGGTACGACATCACCGATGATCGCACGCGGTACATTCATTCCAAGCGCGCATGCCGTTGTTACGAACACGCTGTCCACGGGCCTTCCTCAAAACGTGGTCGTTGCTTTCTCTGATGGCTCAACACGAACTGCCTCTATTTCACATGAAGGAGCAACACTTACTATTTACGGCTTTGCTGATAATGCGGTGCTTCCGAAAGCTTCAACAGGAACGCTCGTTCCAGCAGCGAATCTTAAGCAAGGCCAGACCGTAGTGGCGCTTACGAGCGATGGTAGCGCAGTTACCGGCATCATCTCGAAAGTAGATGCTGATGGTGTCCATACGAATCTACCGAATGTTTCTGCAGGCGCGGCGCTGGTTGATCTTTCAGGCAATATTCTCGGCATCTCGACAGGTTCAGCAAGTCTTTATGTTCCGACTGATAAGATAACGACCCTGCTTAATGCAACGTCTGCTTCGGCAGGTTCGTAATATATAGTAGGAGCAAGGGGGCAGGGATGGGCGCTCCGGATAGTTGACTTGGGTTATTTAAATACGTAAAATATATATACCTATGCCACCTTTCAAAAATTGGACAACTAAAGCAAAAGAAGCCGTAAAGAAAGCGCATGAGCTGGCTATCGAACGTGGTCAGAACCACGTGAGTCCGCTGCACCTTCTCACGGCGCTGATTCATCAGGAAGAGAGTCTCGTATTCTCGATCTTGGATCGCATGGACGTGGATGCCATGCTGCTTTCCGATACACTACTCGAACTACTCGAGACACCAGAAAGCGCATCAGTGCTTTCTCCTTCCTATCAGATTTTCCTGACACCGGATCTCGCTGAGATTCTTGAAAATGTCGGTAAGATCGCTGCCCGCATGAATGATTCATTCATCGGAACCGAACATCTCTTCATTGCCGTGCTCGAGCATCCAGGTCCAGCAGCTGACGTGATTGGCCGCTTCCGTATCGATGAGGAAACTGCACTTGCTGTGCTTAAGGAACTCAAGACTTCGAAGGATGGGCAAGTGGCTGAACCGAAGCGATTCCGCGCGCTTGCAAAGTTCACACGCAATCTCACCAAGCTCGCTGCAGAGAACAAGCTCGACCCCGTCATCGGGCGCGATCAGGAAATTCACCGCGTGATCCAGATTCTTTCGCGCCGCACCAAGAACAACCCGGTCTTGATCGGTGAAGCTGGTGTCGGAAAGACAGCCATCGCTGAGGGAATGGCGCAACGTCTCGCGCAAGGAGATGTACCAGAATCACTGAAAGGCAAAGAACTTCTTTCGCTCGACCTCGGTCTCCTCATTGCAGGAACTAAGTATCGTGGTGAGTTCGAAGAGCGCATGAAAAATGTAATGAAGGAAGTGGAGAAGGCAGAAGGAAAGATCATCCTCTTCATCGATGAGCTCCACACGCTCGTGGGTGCTGGTGCCGCAGAAGGCTCGCTCGATGCGACCAATATGCTCAAGCCGGCGCTTGCTCGTGGAGAGATCCGCATCATTGGTGCGACAACTCTTAAGGAGTATCAGCAGCACATCGAGAAGGATGCCGCACTGACGCGTCGCTTCCAGCCGGTCTACGTGAATGAACCGTCTATTGAAGATGCCGTCGCTATTCTTCGCGGTCTTCGCGACAAGTACGAGCTGTACCATGGCGTCCGCATCACTGACGGGGCAATCGTGAACGCGGTTGATCTCTCGTCGCGCTACATCACGGATCGCTACCTTCCAGACAAGGCGATCGATCTTATCGATGAGGCAGCATCGGGTCTTCGCATTGCGCTTGAGAACAAGCCAGTATTGCTCGAAGAGACTGATCGAAAGATTCGCCGCCTCGAGATCGAACGCCAAGCTCTCCAGAAGGACGAGGAAGGCGAACACGGAAAGGAAATTAAAGAGCGAATCAAAGTGATCGATAGCGAAATCGCTGACCTCCGTGAAAAGACGTCAGAACTCGAACTCAAGTGGAAGAATGAGAAAGAAGTGCTGACCGGAATCCGTGCAATAAAGTCTGAGCTCGAGAAGCTCCGTGTGCAGGCAGACAACGCCGAAGCGACAGGCGACCTTGGCACTGCAGCCGAAATCCGCTATGGCAAGATTCCAACCCTTCAGAAAGAGCTCGAAGCCAAGATGAAGCGTCTCAAGCAGTTGCAGCGTTCACGCCGCGTGCTTCACGAAGAAGTTACCGAACACGAGATTGCAGGTGTCGTCTCTCGCTGGACAGGTATTCCTGTCTCGAAGATGCTTGAAGAAGAAGCTGCAAAGCTCGCACGCATGGAAGAAGACCTCAAGTCTGCAGTCATGGGTCAGGACAATGCGGTGAAGATCGTATCTGATGCAGTAAAGCGCTCGCGTGTTGGTATCGCGGATCCGAATCGTCCGATCGGTTCGTTCCTCTTCTTGGGCCCAACTGGTGTTGGTAAGACAGAACTCTCTCGCCAGCTTGCAGAGTTTATGTTTAATGACAAGGACGCACTCGTTCGAGTGGATATGTCCGAGTTTATGGAAAAGCATTCGGTCGCGAAGTTGATCGGTGCACCTCCAGGTTATGTGGGCTATGAAGAAGCCGGCTCTCTTACGGAGCGTATTCGCCATCGCCCGTATGCCGTTGTGCTTTTCGACGAAGTGGAGAAAGCGCATCCGGAAGTGTTCAACATCTTGCTCCAGGTGCTCGATAGTGGTCACCTCACGGACGGCAAAGGTCGCAAGGTTAACTTCAAGAACACCATCATCATCCTTACCTCGAACATCGGCGCGGAGTATCTCGACCGCATGGCACGTATGGGCTTCGGCACCAGTAGTGCTGAAGATGCTGCGCAATACGAAGAGATCAAGGAGAAGATGAACGCGTCGCTCAAGGATCATTTCCGTCCAGAATTCTTAAATCGCCTGGATGACATCGTCAACTTCGACGTGCTTTCCAAGGATGCGCTCGCGCAGATCGTTGAGAAACAGGTTCAAGAGGTTGTCACACGTCTCGCAAACAAGCGCATTACGCTCATCATCTCACCAGAGGTTCGTTCGTGGCTTGCTGAGAAGGGATATAATCCGCAGTACGGCGCTCGTCCACTCAAGCGAACGATTCAAGACCAGATCCTGACACCGATCGCGAGCTTGATGGTGGGTCAGGGAGTTATGGAGGGTGGCACTGTGACCGTGTCGATCAATAAGGCAGGCGAGCCAGTGTTTGAGGTGAAGAAGGGGGCGGCTCGTGCAAAGAAGAGTCCAGTAACCGTATAACCGTACGAGTGAGAAAAGGTACGCCGTCTGCTTCTGCTGAAGCAGTGTCTCGCTCTCGCTGGGTGAATTTGCTCGCAGCCGCCTTTCGGCTCGCAAATGTCACTCCAGCTCCGAGAGCCCTTTTCTCACTCGTACGGTTATACGGCCCAAAGACTGTCTATTTGCAAGCTTTGCCGTAATCTGATACCCTAGGAACATATGTCACAAGACCGTCTCCAGAAAATGCGTTCAGCGTCTGGCCATACCATATTCACTCGCAAGAATAAGAAGAAGGTAGAGCGCAAGCTGGAATTAAAGAAATATGATCCGATCACCCGCAAGCGTGAGATTTTCAAAGAAATCAAGAAATAAGATAAAACAACAAACCGCCTTTCAGCGGTTTGTTGTTTTGCATTTTTTGACGAGAGGATTATAATAGAAATACAGTTGGCTTCGGCCTTACCCTCGCAAGAGGGAGAACGTAAAGAAAGACCGCTAGAGAATCTCTCTAGCGGTCTTTCTAACTAATGAGAAAATCTCTCTATCTAGAAACCCGATTTTCTCAATGAAGCGTCTGGTATCTACAACCCGAATCTGAGACAAATTTACCCGTGCATCTTTTCCCTCAATCATCCCAATCGGTATGCGAAGAGGGTGTTGGCGCTGCGAGGTAGTGAGAGGGGCTATAAGACACGCTTCTGCACCAAAACTCACTAATACTAAAACTGGTCTCAAATATCTCTCACCTCTGCCATCTTGCTCAGTTCCAATATTTATACCCAGCTGACACCACCATATCTCCCGAACAGTATATAAATGAGCCTTCAGACCATTCACTTTTTTCTTTAGCTCATTCCATTCATCGAAGTCTTTTCCCATCTAAAAAGAATATCGAGATTCATATCAAATCTTTCTCAAGCAAAAATGAATTATTTCTGGATTTTTTACGAAAGCAATGCTGCGAGGGTTTCTTTGAGTTCGGCTGCTCCGACAGGCTTGGTGAGGTGTGCGGTGAAGCCGGCAGCAAGGGCTTCTTGTTTGTCTTCGGTAAGGCCGTAGCCCGTGAGGGCGACGACCGGGAGCGTGTAGCCTTGGGATCGTATCTCTGCAATCACGTCGTAGCCGTCCATTTCCGGCATGCCGATGTCCACAAATGCAATATCTATGGTTTCGCGAGCAAGAAGAGCAAGTAGGTCACGTCCGCCGTATAGAGCCTTTGCGTTCCATCCAAGAGCTTTCAGAAGTCGAGCAAGGCCGTCTGCTGCTGCTTGGTTATCATCCACGATGATCACGCGTTTGCTTTCATCTGCGGCAGGAAGGGTAGTCGGTGCTTCGCTTGAGGTCTCCTCCTCAACGGTTGCAAGAGGAAGCGTGATGGTAAAAGTGCTGCCTTTATCTTTGCCTTCGCTCTCTGCAGTGAGGGAGCCCCGGTGAAGATGGATGATCTCATACACCAGGCGCAAACCGATTCCAAGGCCAGGATTCGCACTTTGCACGCGTTCGCTCTGATAGTACGGTTCGAAGATGCGCGCCATTTCCTCCGGCGTAATTCCGACACCGCTGTCGCATACCTTGATCACAATTTCTTGGCCAACTGTTTCTGCAGTTATCTTGATGACGCCGCCGGACGGGGTGAACTTGATCGCATTATTGAGGAGATTCGTGAACGCTTGTTCGAGACGGATACGATCGCCGTTTACGGGATATCGTGAGTTATCGGTCTCGATCGAGAGGAATATGTTCTTCTGATCCGCAACTGGTCGGAGTGCACCCACCATCTGGTCGAGCACATCCATGAGGTCGATCGGCGAGAGTTGCACCACGATCTTGCCGCGGATGAATCGCGTCGTATCGAGGAGGTCATTAAGCAGATGGGACATGTGCTCGAATTGATGGTCAATGACGGCAATCTCAGAATCGAGATTCGGATCTTGGTTCTGAATTTTGAGGAGTTCAAGCGAACTGCGGATCGGCGCAAGTGGATTGCGTAATTCATGTGAGAGAGAAGCGAGGAAGATGTCTTTCGATTCATCTCGGAGGCGGATTTCGTTATAAAGCCGCGCGTTATCAAGAAGCACGCTTAAATGTTGCGCGAATTCGCTAAAGAAGTTGAAATCTTCCTGGGTATAGACTCGGCCGGATTCAGCGTATGCAAGCGTGAACGCTCCAAGCACCCGGCCAGGCCGGCCAATGGGAAGCGTCATAAGAGATGAAAGCTGGAGGGCACGGATGGCTTCGCGTTGGTCAGGATTTAATCCGGGAACCGCGTCAATCATCTCGTCTGTTACGACAGGCGTAAATTCTCCTTTGCCGGTACGGACCACTCGTTCTGAGGGGCTTTCCTCTCCAGGTTTTGGGGGATACCGAAGTTCGTATTCGCGAATCTGCTCGATCTTCCTCGGATCTCGATGCACGATTGCTTGCCGTTCAAGCTTGCCCATACTATTCACGATCTCGATCCCGCACCAATCCGCAAGGGAAGGAACGGCCAGCTCTGCCTTTCGCTGGAGACGGTCTTGAAATTCAATCGTAAGTGAAATGATCTTCGTGGATTCCATAAGGAATCGAAGTTTGTCCTCACGTTTCTTGCGGAGCGATACGTCACGGGATATAAGGATGCCGTATGAAAATTCCCCTGACTGATCCATGACTGGAATGCAGGTGATCTCGAGCCATTTGTGAGTGCGAGTCTTGACGTTACGATGTTCAATCAAAAAATCATGTGTCGTTTCGCCTTGGAATGCCCGCTCGAGCACGAGTAGTTTGTCTGGGGGGAGGCGATCACCGGATTCGTCGTAGTATTCGTTATCCTTGAAGTGATCGATCTGAGCTGCTCCGATCGCTTCACCGGGCGCGCTCGCCACTTGCTGCCGTCGTGCCGTCTTATTGGAAAAGATAATGCGTCGGTCTCGATCGAAGGTATAGACGGCATAGGGCAATGCGTTTAGCATGTTGCTCAGCATCTCGACGTCTATGGTTGGGGTAGCAGTCATTGTTCAGCCAGATTATGACCTCATCATTATAGAATGGTCATGAAGTCTACATGAAGAGATGTTGTGTTGGCGGGCCCAGTAGGAATCGAACCTACACTATCGGTTTTGGAGACCGATGTTCTACCACTAAACTATGGACCCTGGAGTCACAAAACGGGTGACGTCTCTACACCATAGCAAACATGGGCTTGTGGGCAAGTGTGCTTTTTGGGGCGGCCATGCCATACAATACTAGTAAGGTATGCGCCGCTCGTTTTATATACACCTCATCGTCTTCGGGGCACTGTACGTGCTGCCGCATGTCGCGCATGCTGCGACCACCAACTTCTTCGGGCCGATCATTCCGAATGAATGCAACTGCGTAAGCAAAGATGGCTCACCGCTGCCGGGAACTGGCGTATCAGTATCCGCGCCCGCCTGGGGTTGCGTTCTAGCAGTGATACAGAACGTGATGAATGCGTTCGTCTCGCTCTCGGTCGTCGCGATCACGCTCTTCATAGCTTACTCCGGAATGATGTTCATGATCAATCCCACGAACGAGGAGCATCGGATCAAAGCGCGAAATGGATTGCTGAATGCTGTTATCGGATTATTGATCATTCTCTGTGCGTGGACATTCATCGATTCGGTCATGAAAGTGCTTTATAAGAGCGATTCGCAGTTTGGTCCATGGAATTCGATCTTGGGTACTCAGACGGGTCCGGATTGTCTCGTCGCACATGAAGCGGGCCTATTGCCGACGTTCAGCCTTACTGATAGTGAAGTGAAGAACGCGAATGCGGGCGGTGGTTATAAGAGTCCAGTGGGGCCAGCGGTGACTCCCGCATCTGTTCCTCAGACTGGTACTGGCGCGTGCTCTCCTTCGAAAGTGCTGTCTTCTGCGAAGTCGGGCGGATATAACATTTCGCAGTCTGAGGCGAATGTCCTTGCTTGTATTGCTAAGCCAGAGAGTTCTTGCGGGGCTTACAGTAGTGGAGCTACTACGCCGAGCGGGAAATCTACGAGCGCTGCAGGACCATGGCAAATTCTTCTTGGCTCAAGTGACAAATGTCATAGTTTAAATATTCCGGCGTGCGGCAATTTGAACTGCTCAGCTGCTTATCGAGGCGGGAAAGTGAAGCCAGATGCTGCTTCTCAGCAACTTGCAGCATTATGCCAAGCAAAAGCAAATGATCTTGCATGTAGTGCTGCGGCAGCCGCATGCTTGGTAGCAGAAGATAAAGGCTATTCTGCATGGACGGCAGATCCAAGAAGTTCAAAACAAAAACAGTGCATTGCCATTTATGGTGGTGGATAGGATACACTAACTCAAGTTGTCATGAAAATCTCTCAAATCTTAATCATCATCGGAATTATCCTAGCAATAGTCGTACTGGGATGGATTGGATTTAGCTATTTCTTCAAAGGATCGACTACGCCAAGTAACGGTGTGACTACCACTTTCCCTTCCGGTACATTGAATCAATCAACTTCAACTTCAAGTGATGAGCCGAATTCCATACATACGATCGAAATCGAAGCGCAGGGAAGTACAACTCTCCCGGTAAAAGATTTCATTCACAACGGAGAGACAATTCCTGATGTGCAGAATGAAGGAGATTATTATTTGGCTGGCAGTCTTCCTTACTGTTTGCCGAATATAAAGTGTGCGACAGCATCTAGTAGCGATTTCAATATCGTGTATAGCACGAGCGACGGAGCATTTAATATAGCTTTACTTTCTGAACCTCTAGGGAAAGCACGTCACGAAATGGAACAATTTCTAATGGACCGTCTCGGCCTATCGCAGAATCAGCTGTGCAATCTTAACTATTATGTAGGAACTACCTATTGGATAAATGAAACTTACGATGGGGAAAACCTTGGATTTAGTTTCTGTCCAGGGGCAACGCCGCTGCCGAACTAGTCTGTATCTGCTGAGTCTTTCAGCTTGCGGAGCCATGCTTTTTGGCGACGCGCATAATGCCAAAGTTTGCTGCTGAGAGCAGGGAAGATTGATTCTTCTGATCGCTCGTCGCGAAGATATTCGCCGACCACACGGTATTCCAAGCCAAGTTCATTGAGACGTATGTCCCCGACGCGTTCGCGCGTACGGCGTACTTCTTCGATGAGTCCGCGATCAAGCGCTTGCTCGAGGCGGAGATCAATTTTTGTACGGAGTTCTTCGCGAGGAAGGTCGATGACAATCCACTCTATTTCATACGGCAGCTCGACCACATTTGTGCGTTTGGGTACGATACCTTTTGTTTCAATTATTTCGAGCGCGCGGATGAGTCTGCGACGGTTGGCAGGGTCGAGGTCTGCAGCACGTTCAGCATCGAGTTGCACGATTTTTGTGTGCAGCTCCTCATTCGAGAATTGCTCGAGCGATGCACGGAATTCTTCGTCTGGAGGTATCTCAGGCAATCCATAAAGTAGTGCATCGAAATAAAAATGAGTACCTCCGGCAAGGATCGGTAGTTTGCCGCGCGAGAGGATGTCGCTGATGAGTTGTGGCGCGTCTTGTATGAAATCTCCGGCGCTGTATGACTCTTCCGGGTCGCGGATGTCGATCAAGTGGTGTGGAATACCGCCCATTTCTTCGACGGATATTTTCTCGGTGCCGATGTCGAGCGTGCGGTACACTTGCCGCGAATCGACGGAAATGATCTCTCCGTTCCTTTCTTGTGCTTCACGAACGGCACGGCTCGATTTTCCGGACCCGGTCGGGCCGATGATAAATACCACGCGGGGTTTTTCCATAAATACGTTTGGTGCCGGAGGCGAGACTCGAACTCGCACGCCCTAATGGACAACAGGTTTTGAATCTGTGGCGTCTACCAATTCCGCCACTCCGGCAAGAGCGGCCCTCGGGCCGCCGGTATTCCTATCGTACGCTGTCTGTGCGCATCTTTCAATCTGCATGGTAAAATACCCGAAATGGAACCGACAAAGTACGATTCGATATTTTGGGTGGAGGTGGATCGTATCCAACCAAACCCGTACCAGCCTCGTCGCGAGTTCGACGAGGAGCGGCTGAAATCGCTCTCAGAGAGTATTCGTCAGTATGGCGTTTTGCAGCCGCTCGTGGTCACCCGCAAGGATGTTGAAAAGGAAGATGGTGGACTCTCAAGCTCATACGAGCTCATCGCGGGAGAGCGCCGTTTGCGTGCATCCAAGCTTGCAGGTCTTCGCGAAGTACCGGTCGTGATCCGTGTGGGCGAGCAGACCGACCACATGAAGCTCGAGCTCGCCATTGTCGAGAACTTGCAGCGTGAAGACCTGAACGCGATCGATCGCGCGAAATCGCTTGCGCAGCTTGCCGAAGAATTCGGCCTCTCACACGCAGAGATCGGTGCAAAGATCGGCCGCAGTCGAGAGTTCGTCTCGAACTCTATCCGCTTGCTTGCCCTGCCTGAAGAGATTCAGAATGCCGTCGTTGGACATGAGATTTCAGAAGGCCATGCACGCGCGCTTCTTATGCTCTCGGATCGTCCGCAGGAGCAGACAACTCTTTTCAAAGAAATCCTTCTCAAGAAGACTTCGGTCCGCGTACTCGAACAGATGGTTCGTCGTATCGCTCAAGACAAGATTCGCAAGCACGACAAGTCTCCTGAGATGATGGAGATCGAGAAGAATCTCACTGAATCGCTCGGCACGCGTGTGGTGATCGAGAACCGTCCGAACGGTGGTCGGTTGCTCATTGAGTTCTTCTCTCCGGAAGATCTTTCGCACATTGTCGCTGCACTTGCTGCTCGTGAGGAAGCGCACTACGCGACGATGGCTGCGGATACGGGTCTTGAAACGCCGGTGCCGAGCGACATGCCAGTCCCACCGTCAGAGCCGCTCTTTGTTGCACCCGCCCCAGAACCACAAGACGAGGGTCTCTACTCTGTCAGTAATTTTACTGTCTAGCGCTTCGGTTTGCTCGGGCGACCTTTTCTTTCTTTTCGCGTATCAGGTGCAGGCGGCGGGTTTGGCGCTTGAATCTCAAGCGCGTTGCGGATGTGCCGGCGTGCAAGGGCAGTGCGCGCGAAGTCTATCCATTTTGCAGTCGGATGCGCCGAAGGACGTTCCTGGATCTCAACGATGTCGCCATTGCGTAGGCGAGTATCGAATGACACGAGCTTGCCATTCACTTTTACTCCGGCCATGTGATTGCCCAGCTCGCTATGAATGGCGTATGCAAAATCCACCGGCGTGGAATGCATCGGCAAGTCGATAACATCGCCGCGCGGCGTGAACACGAACACGCGATGCGAGAAGAAATCACGCTTCAGGCCTTCGACGAATTCCTCAGACTGTCCATCAACGCCATGTGCATTCGCGAGATCAGCAAGCCATGAAGGACCGATCGCATTACGCGGAGCTTTCTTGCTTTTGTGCTCATCGGGTTCAGGAACTGCCTGCTTTTTAGGAAGCTGGAGAAGTCCTGGTACGAGGTCTCGGATCCATGGTATTGAAAGCTTTTCAAAGGCATTTGCACTTGCTGTCTTTCCGAGCTGTTTGTATGACATGTGCGAAGCAACGCCGTATTGCGCCTTCTTATGCATCTCTTGCGTGCGGATTTGAATCTCCACAACTCCTGCTTCACTCGTAAGGACGGTCGTATGAAGCGACTGATAGCCGTTCGGCTTAGGGAAGGCGATGTAGTCTTTGAACTCGCCCGGCAATGGACGCCACATTGAGTGAATCACGCCCAATGCCACATAGCAGTTGTCGATGCTCGGCACGATGACGCGGAGCGCAGCGATATCATGAATCGTCGTGATGTCGTCATCTTTACGCTTTAGCTTTTGATGCAAACTCCAGAGACCTTTGATACGGATTTCCGTACGGAAGTCTGTGATGTCTTTTCGTGCGAGTGCATGACGCAGCTCTTTCTGGACACGCTGCAAGCCAGCTTCGGTTTCTTTGCTTTTCAGCTTTCGTACTTCAAGCGCGTGCTTGTATGCATCAGGATCAAGTGCAGGGAATGAAAGGTCTTCAAGATCTTTCTTGATGCGCCCCATGCCGAGACGGTCGGCGAGTGGCGCGAATATCTCGATGGTTTCCATCGCGATGCGTTTTCGCTTGTGCTCAGGAACGTGCTGGAGCGTGGTCATGTTGTGGTACCGATCCGCCAACTTGATGATAAGCACGCGCACATCGGCTGAGGTAGCCACGAGAAGGCGTCTCAGAGACTCTGCGTGGCGCTCTGCGCCACGATACTTATGTTTTCCGAGCTTGGTAACACCTTCGACCAAGAATCGCACCTCAGGCCCGAATTCAGCCTCGATCTGTTCTTCGGTCACGTCAGCGTCTTCGACCGTGTCATGGAGGAGACCGGCTGCGACAGTCGGTGCATCCATGCCGAGTTGAGCAAGGTGTTTGGCCGTTGCTGCTGGATGGATGAAGTATGGTTCGCCGGAATAGCGCGTGTGGGGAGCGTGCGCTTTCTCTGCAAATGTATACGCCTTTTGAATGAGTGCCTCATCCTCAGGAGTGTGATCGTGCATCTCTGCGATGATTTCCTTGACGGTCGTCATTTGTACCGCACAGTATAACACTTCTCCCGAGCAGAGGGTATCGGGTTACTTCAGATACTCAGCAGCTTCAAGTGGCGTGAGGTCTTCAGCCTTTCGTGATTCGGGGAGATAGATGCGACGGAGACCTTTCTTCAAGAAGAGACCTTGCTTCGATTTGTAGAGGGTGATCATCTTGCCGGTTTTCGGATGCTTGCCGATCTCATGCATTTCTTCAACGCCGCGCGGTGGCTTCTTTGGCTCTGCAAGGATCGCAAGAGCTTGGTCGAGGGTGACGGTGTATGGATCGCCAATGTTTGCCTTAAGGGAACGGAACTCTCCGTCATGCGCGATGTACGGACCGAAGCGGCCGGTGTTCGCCATGACTGGTTTGCCGGTGGACGGATGAGTACCAAGTTCGCGGGGGAGGGAGAGGTATCGCAATGCGTCAGCGAGCGAAAGCGAAGAAAGGTCAGTACCTGGCGGTACGCTGGCACGTTTTGCGGCTTGCTTCGGGCGACCTTTCGGTTTCTTTTTTGCCTTTGATGGCTTGCCGCTCTTCGTGAGGCGGGGCACTTCTTCCACGGGCTCTGCCGGTGCAGTTTCCTCGGGCAGGAGCATTTCCACATAAGGACCGAAGCGGCCTGTGCGAATGAATATTGGCGCGCCTGTTTCAGGATCATGACCAAGCGGCTCATCGCTCTTAAGTTCAGTGCCATCTTCTTGACGAGCGCCATCGCAATCCGGATACCGCGTACAGCTCATGAATATGCCACCGCGACCGAGCTTGAATTCCATCTTTGCGCCACATTTCGGGCACGGGAATTCGTCCGGCACGGGGCCGAGAGAGGTGGCCTTCGGAAGCTTGTCTTTCGAATGGACGGCCTTCTCAAAGGGTGTATAAAAATCCTGCATGGTCTTTTCGTATCCACGCTCGCCACGTGCGATTTCATCGAGCTCGTCTTCCATCTCGGCAGTGAACGAATCCGAAACATAATCCGCAAAGTGCTCTTCTAGCCAGCCTGATACCACCATGCCGGTCGCAGTTGGTTTAAGGGTGCGACCGTCTTTCTCAACGTATCCGCGGTCTTGGATAGTCTTCATGATAGATGCGTAGGTAGAAGGGCGGCCGATACCGCGCTTCTCAAGTTCTTTCACGAGTCCTGCTTCGGTGTAGCGATTCGGTGGTTCGGTTTGCTTCTCAAGTGAACCAAGAGAGAGGAGGTCTACTGCCTCCTTCTCGACGAGTTTTGGCAACTCGACGTCTTCACCACGCGCGCGAGTATCGAGCGCGAGCCATCCCGGGAACACGATACGTGAACCATTCGCGCTGAAGAGCGGAATGTCTGCATCTGCTTTGATGCGGACTCGCGTGGCGAGCGCCTTCGCTGCCTTCATCTGAGACGCGAGCGCGCGGATACGGATCAGGCTATAGAGTGCTTGTTCGTCTGGAGTCGAGCCGGCTTGTTTGCGAGCGGCATCAGTTGGGCGGACAGCTTCGTGCGCCTCCTGGGCATTCTTGCTCTTCGTTTTATATACGTGTCGTTCTGCGTATTCCTTTCCGAATTCCTTTTCCACTTCTGCAAGCATCTTAGTAACCGCTTCCTCTGAAAGGTTCACGGAATCTGTACGCATGTACGTGATATGTCCCGCTTCGTACAGTTTTTGTGCAGCACGCATCGTGCGTGATGGGGAGAAGCCAAGGCGGGTCGAAGCAGTTTGCTGAAGTGTTGAGGTGGTAAACGGTGCGCGAGGATTACGGAGCTCGTCGCGCTCTGAGAGTTCGTCGATGGTCCAGGTCGCAGTGCGACCGAGCTTCACGATGCGTTCTGCTTCTTCAGGAGTCGAAGGTTTCTCGGTGCAGCTTGCAGGGAATTCACCACCAGGGGCTTTGAATGTCGCATCAAGTACGTAGTACGTTTCAGGTATGAATGCAGTGATCTCACGTTCGCGTTCCGCGATGATGCGGAGCGCAGGAGATTGCACGCGTCCGGCCGAAAGGCCGTAGCGCACCTTTTTCCAGATGAGACCGGAGAGGTCGTAGCCGACGATACGATCGAGCACCCGGCGCGCCTCTTGGGCGCGGCGCAAATGCTCGTCGATCAAGCGAGGATGTGAGATGGCCTCTTCAACTGCCGCTTTCGTGATCTCGTGGAAGACTACGCGTTTTGGGGATTTCAATCCGACGGCTTCCTTTATATGCCATGCAATAGCTTCTCCTTCGCGGTCGGGGTCTGTCGCGAGATAGATCTCGCTTGCCGTGCTTGCAGCTTTCTTGATTCGCTCGATCACTTCACGCTTTTCAGCTGGCACGACATATCGCGGGACGAAGCCGTCCTCGATGTCGACAGCGTCCTTATTGCTCTTCGGAAGGTCGCGCACGTGACCAATAGATGCAAGCACCTCGTATTGGTTACCGAGGTATTGCTGGATCGTACGCGCTTTCGCGGGCGACTCTACGATCAAGAGTATCTTGCCGCCTTTCGTCTTTGCTGATGTAGCCATGCTTTCGTTACTCATACCGTACCTTATATAATATGGTCAAGCCATGAAGGGTGCGCGAAGCTCATCATACGCGACTCCATTTGCCGAACCGTTCTTGTATTACGCCTTTTAATTCAAGTGACATGAGCGCTGTGAGAATCTCGTGCGCGGGAGTCTCAGGATGCAAACGGATGAGCTCATCTCGCGCTTTGGGTTCGGCAAGCGAGTCGAATACAATTCGCTCAAGCTGTGAAAGATTCGTCTGCAAGCGCATGCTTTGCTGGACTGCATTCGTCTCGATCTGAAGCGCTTCAAGAATGTGCTCGGATTTTGTTACGAGCGTCGCACCGATGCGCAAGAATATCTCGGCTCCATATCCATGCGGATCACCGATTCGATGCGGAACACATAAGAGGTGTCGGTTATATTCGCCCGCGTACTTAGCGGAGATGAGCGAGCCGGATTGCGGTCCCGCTTCTATGACTAGTACAGCATCGGCAAGCCCCACCATGATGCGGTTGCGGGAGGGGAAATCGTATGGAGCGGCTTGATGGTCAGGTTCATTTTCTGAAATGAGTGCACCACCGTGGGCTAGAATGTCACGTGCTAACCCGAGATTCGTTCGCGGCCCGATGACATCATCGTTCAAACCTGAACCGGGAATCGCAATCGTGTGCAGACCGGCCGCGAGTGCAGCTCGGTGCGCGCAAGCATCGGCGCCGAGCGCTAGGCCCGATACGATCGAGATCGGATATCCAGCAAGTCCGGCGATCAGCATCTCGCATGCTTCTTTGCCATACCGTGATAGCGCTCTCGACCCCACCACTGCAAGGAATTTCGTCTCGGATGGCGGTAACTCACCACGGAGCCAGAGTTGCTTGGGCGCGTCGGTAATCTTGCGTAAATAAGGCGGATACTGCAGAGGGGTAATAACTTGGGTTCGGAATGATTCAGAATTGATATTCATATGAATCAAGTATCAGCAATCCGCTATGAAATCCTGATCAAATAGTTCTAAAGTTTTTCTGATATTATTTCGGTATGCTCAGCCGTATTAGCTGCAATGATCACTCCCGACCTGCTTAAGCATATTCGCGAATCTCTTGAAAAAGGTGTCCCACAGGATGAACTTTTTAAGGAACTGATTGCAGCTGGGAACAGTAGCGAAGACGTCATCCAGGCGATGAATGTGGTGCGTGCAGCGCTCTATGGCGTAAAAGTCCCCCAGTCGATGCCGCACATCGACAAGAAATCAACCTCACATGTGCTTTCGTGGGTCATGTTCATAAGTGTCCTGATCCTCGGCGCGGCCGGTGTTGCTCAATATGATGAGCAGGCCCAGTTCAAGCTCCCAAACGTGATGGCTTCCATACCGTTCCTTACCGCGCCTGTACCTGCACCGGTAGAGCCCGTCGTATATGACCCGCCAGCTCCTCCGACCAAGCCCGAGCCTGCACCGGTGACAAACGCTTTTGAGAATCCTCCCATCTCTTCTGGACATGTAAGTTCGGTTGCTCATACGCCCGTTCCTTCCTCTCCAATTGCCAATCCGAGTCAAACTACTGCTCCGCAGTCAGCGCCTGCGCCAACTCAAGCAGCCTCCCCTCCTGCTTTAGCTCCCGTAACGGTCTCGGATACGGTATCGTCATCTAGCAAGACCATCTATTATCCGCCAGGTATTCCTGTGACTTCTTCCCAAGCAACAATGACCCAGCCGTCAGGTATCGTCTCGTTCTCGAGCACCTGGGATGATGGGCAGATCCTTGCCCCAGGAAGGTGGCATGTAAAGCAAGCAGTCGCAGCTTACAGCATGCAGGTGGTAAGCGATGTGGTTCGTGCGGGCTCGCAAGCATTGCGAGTTGAGGTGCGTCCCGGAGATGACCCTCTCGGACTTGGCACTGAGCGGGCGGAAGTCGCAGAAATGACAAACACAGACGGGAGCTTGCTTAACGAGAGTCTCTCAAGCGGAACGCAGTATTATGCGTTCAGCGTGCGACTTGATCCGAATTGGGTATCGCCCGGCAGTTTTGGACTGATATTACAATTGCATGGTCCAAATAATGTTAAAGCAAGTCCATCATTTGGGCTTAATGCGACCGATCGGTTCTGGATCCAAAACGATGGAGGCGATCTGGATTCGAATACGCCCCATAACTATCAACTATCAGATAGTTCGTTGGCACTCGGGCATTGGGTCGATTTTGTCATCAAGCTGAAATTTGCTGTCGATTCCACGGGAGAGATCACGGTATGGCGACGCGATGAAGGACAGACGGATTTCACCCAAGTGCTCGATGTGAACGCGCCGACATTGCAATATAGGAGTTCGGTCTCGACGAACCTGGGGTACCACTACTGGAAAGAGGGCCTCTATCGTGCAGTGCAAGCGCCGAACGGTCCTACCAATATTCTTTGGCTCGACGGTCTTACGCGCGCTTCTACATTCGATGCTGCGGTGCAGAATGCATTCCCCAATGCTGCGCCAATCTCGAATCCAGTTAAGGAACTGGTTGCTTCGACGGTGAATGTGCCTGTCTCGAGCACGAGTCCGTTCATAACGAGCTTCATCGTTATACCGACTTCTATTCCATTGGGCGGAATGGTTACGATCTCAGGAACATCAGTCAACACGACACGTTGCTATGCAAGTATCTCGTGGGCTGGTAGCTATTCGCCGAACTTTTCACGCACCCAGTCAAACATTCAGCATAGTCAGATTTATGGACTCACGTGCAGCGGACCGAATGGCACGACTACTACTGCATATCAGCAAGTGACCGTGGATCCGTTCGCAACAACTACTGCGACAAGTACGCAGGTGGCTGACGTATACGGGGCGGTTCAGGCGATACGGCAGTGGTTAGCCGAATTCGTCGCTGCCGCCTTACGTTTCGTACAGAAGGAAATTGTGCAACTCTCGAGTTGGTCGTAGAATAGTACGAACATGCTCGACATACATTTTATCCGTGAAAACGCCGACGTCGTAAAGGAAGGTGCCCGCAAGAAGCATATTCAGATTGATATTGACCGCCTTCTGGCCGTAGATGAGGAGCGTAAGCAGCTCCGTCAGCTTCTCGATGAGAAGCGAGCAGAACAAAATCGCACGAGTAGCCTGATCGCACTTGCGAAAGGGGACGAACGCACCAAATACATCGAAAGCATGCGCTACGTGAAGGACAGCATGCAGGAGGTTGAGGAGAAGCATACGAAGGTAATGGAGGAGTGGCAGAAACTCATGCTCGAAGTGCCGAACATTCCAGACATGACGGTGCCAGAAGGAGAGAGTGATGCAGAGAATCAGGAAGTTCGTACGTGGGGCCAGATTCCATCTTTCGATTTCCCGGTAAAGGATCACATTGATCTCATGACCTCACTCGACATGGCAGACTTCGAGCGCGGCGCAAAGGTTGCAGGGTTCCGCGGATATTTCCTCAAGAATGAAGGGGTCCTTCTTGCGAACGCTGTCTCGCAGCTTGCACTCATGCATTTCGTGAAGAAAGGATTCCAACCGATGATCGTGCCGTCGCTCGTTCGTCGTGAGAATTTCATGGGTACAGGCTACTTGCCGCAAGGCGAGGAAGACCTTTATAAGACGCAGGATGGCGAATATCTCGCGGGTACCGGCGAAGTTGCGACGATGGGTTATTATATGGACGAAACAATCGAGAAGGCACAACTTCCGATGAAGTTCGTTTCGTATTCGCCATGCTTCCGTCGTGAAGCGGGTAGTCACAGCAAGGATACGAAGGGGCTTATCCGCGTGCACGAATTCTTCAAGTGGGAACAGGTCGTCCTCTGCGAGGCCTCCCATGAGGAATCAGTTCGATTACACGAAGAGCTCACGCAGAACGCAGAAGAATTCCTCCAACTGCTCGGTCTTCCATACCATGTCGTCGTGAACTGTGGTGGTGACCTCGGTCTTGGCCAAGTGAAGAAGTATGACATCGAGGCATGGATGCCGTCCCAGAATATGTATCGCGAGACGCACTCGTCATCATATTTCCATGATTTCCAGACGCGTCGTTTGAACATCCGCTATCGTGATGCAGATGAGAAACTTCGCTTCCCGCACTCGCTTAACAACACTGCAATCGCGATGCCACGCGTGCTCTCGATGATCGTTGAGAATTATCAGCAAGCAGACGGTACGATCCAGGTGCCTGCAGCGCTCGTGCCGTACGTGGGCAAAGAGACTTTCGATGGCAAAATCCTGGGACATACAGCCTAAGAGGAAAGCGCCGCCAGCTGCGCCGGTTACTCCGGAGCGGCAGTCGCAGGCTGCCGCTCCACGTCGTGCGGTCGAGCCGATGGTTCGTCGTGCCGCGCTCCAAAAACCAGCTCCACGGCCGGTTGGAAAACCACGTCCGAAACCAAAACCTGAGCCGATCAAGACCACGGTCGTTCGACGGGAACGTATTCCGCAAGGTCGCAACCGTGAACCGCTCAAGGATCGACGGCGACGCGCACGACGCGTCATGCGTATGGCCCTGGGGATTTTCATAGTCTTGGTCATTGCTGCGACGATCGGAGCGTTGTGGCTTCCGGCCGTACGCATCCAATCGGTCCATGCATCAGGCTCGGAGCAATCAGACATGGAAGCAATCGCAACAGCATCCATGCAGGGCACTACCTATTTCATAGTGCCGCGTGATTCCATATTCTTTTTTCCAGAAAGCGCAATCCGTCGCGATATCCTTGCACAGCATCCAGACATCGCTGCAGTTTCAATCTCTCGTTCAGGCTTCGATTCTATCTCGATTGCCGGCGTCCCTCGCGAGTCGGCATTTTTGTGGTGCGGACAAGCTCCGGATTCCGCTACCATTGGCACGACCATTGTAGACCTGAATGCATCGAGCACGCCGACCATTCTTCCATCCTGCTATGATGCCGATAGTCAGGGATACGTGTTCGCGCAAGCGGCGGCTGGTGACGCAAATTCATTCCGTATCTACGACGAGGTGCGACTCGTGAACGGTTCGCCACTCGGTGGCCGTCTCCAGAATGCTTCATCGTTACCCGCTGCGCTGCAGTTCGTGAAGACGATAAAATCGCTCGGCGTTCAGGTCGTCTCGCTCGCACTCCGTTCTGACGAAGCAGACCTCTTCACGCAAGGGGGAACCAAGATCACGTATGTGCTTGGCAATGAAGATTCAGCGACCAAGCTCGCACAGTCTGCATTTCCGACACTGAATCTGAATGACGGCTCGCTCGAATATGTCGATCTTCGCTTTACCGACAAAGTGTATTTCAAGAAAAAAGGCGAGACGACATCTGCCACTACAACAGCCGCGCAGTAATCCTTACGGTTTCATCAAGTAGGGACTCGTGTTATATACGAATGATGGACTTCTGGGCTTCTCTTAAGAAACCGTTCTTCGTACTCGCGCCAATGGCGGACGTGACTGACGCTGCCTTTCGCGTGCTTATTGCGTCCATCAAGACGCCAGACGTGACTTGGACGGAATTCGTGTCTGCGGATGGGTTGTATCACACGCGTGAAATGAAAAAGATTCCGGACGACGAGAATCCGCTCATGCGAGATTTGCAGTATTCAGAAGCAGAGCGACCGATCGTGGCGCAGCTCTTTTCGAGCAAGCCAGAGATGATGGAGTATGCAGCGGAGCTCGTCGCGAAGCTTGGTTTCGATGGGGTGGATATAAATATGGGCTGTCCTGACAAATCAATCGAACGGCAGGGGTGTGGTGCTGCGATGATCAAGACACCGGATAAAGCGGTGGAAGTAATAGAAGCTGCGCGGCGTGGCGTCGCGAAGCATGCTGCAGCGACCGGCACTGTACCCATTCCTATATCCGTGAAGACTCGCATCGGATACAACAAGGAATCGATCGACGAATGGATTCCTGTATTGCTCCGCACGAATCTGCCAGCGCTCACGGTGCACTTGCGTACGCGCAAAGAAATGTCGAAAGTTGTGGCACATTGGGAGCTCATGCCACGCATCGTTGCGCTTCGCGATGAGATCGCACCAAATACAAAGATCATCGGCAATGGCGACGCGACTGATCTTGCAGACGCACAAAAAAAGATCGACGAATCCGGATGCGATGGCGTGATGCTCGGTCGCGGCATCTTCGGAAATCCATGGCTCTTCACAGGCCGCACGAATGCTGACGTGCCGATCGAAGAGAAGCTTGAGGCGCTCGCTACGCTCGCGCACTCGTTCCAAGCACTTCGTCCCGCGAAATCATTTCATATATTCAAGAAGCATATAAAGGCATTTGTCAGTAATTTTGATGGTGCGGCAGATCTCCGCGCGATCCTCATGGAGTGTGAAGACGCCGGTCAGATCGAGGAAACTATCGCGAATTATCGCGCTTTGCCTCGAGCATAGCTTCGCCTGTATACTGGGTGTATGGCCCATCAGTCTCTTTATCGCGCGTACCGACCGCACACCTTTGTTGACGTCGTCGGGCAGGATGCGATTACCAAAGCGCTTGCCGATCAGATCGTTTCGAAGAAGCTCGCACACGCATATCTCTTTGCAGGGTCGCGTGGTCTCGGCAAGACTTCAATCGCGCGTATCTTCGCGCATGAACTTGGCACCACAGACAAGGATCTTTACGAGATAGATGCAGCGTCCAATAACAGCGTGGACGATATTCGTTCGCTCACGGAGAACGTGTACACGCTGCCGTTCGAGTCTCCCTACAAGGTCTACATCCTGGACGAAGCCCACATGCTCTCGAAGGGAGCATGGAATGCATTCCTGAAAACGCTCGAGGAACCTCCAGCGCATGTCATCTTTATTCTCGCGACCACTGAGCTTTCCAAAGTTCCGGAGACTGTGCAGTCTCGCTGCCAAGTGTATGAGTTTAAGAAACCGTCTCGGGCGGGGCTCGCGAAGCTGGTTGCGGAGGTTGCACAGAAGGAAGGGTTCACGCTTGAGCCTGGTGCGGCTGATCTCGTTGCACTGCTTGCAGACGGTTCATATCGCGACTCTCTGTCCGTGCTTGAGAAAGTGCTGAGCGCTGCAAGTGGGAAGAAAATGAGTCGGAAAGATGCGGAGCAGATTACTGGTGCGCCGCAGCACGAACTCGTCCAAGCGTTTGTGATAGGTCTCGCAAACGGAGACGGAAGTAAAGCGCTTGGCGCTGTACGCGATGCTGCGGCACAAGGCGCAGATATCCCGCTATATCTTTCGCTCGTGCTGGATCTCGTACGTACCATCTTGCTCGTACGATTCGCGCCAGAACTTCGCAAAGAGTTGAGCGAAGAACTCGGCGCGGATGTATATGGGGAAGTTGAATCGATGGCACAATCCAAAGAATCAAAGCTCTCGCACGACACGCTCCGCGTACTTCTAGACGCGGCAGATCGCATCCGTTTTTCACCTATCCCGACGCTCCCGCTCGAACTTGCCGTCTTCGAGCTTCTCGGGCAAGATAAATAGGTTACTTATTGCCAGATCGTCTAAAGGTAGGACAGCGGCCTTTGAAGCCGTGAATCTTGGTTCGATTCCAAGTCTGGCAGCAAACGTATTAATAAAATACAAGCGTGGGGTTCTAAAGTTTAAAGTTGACTAATTATAATTTAATATTATTGTAAATAAGTACAGCGGTCCTCGTTGTACTTTGAAGTCCTTTTTAGGAGATCCATCATGGCTGTCAGCCAAGAGATCAAAAATTATACCGGTGGCTGTTTCAAAGTCGTCGGCAGGTCCGTTGAAGAGGTTCTGTCGGTGGTTCAAGAGTGGAATGGTTCGCGCACTGGCGATCGATTTCTATATCTCAGCGTACGAGGCTGCTCCAGATCCGATGTGCGGAAAGAAGAACGGAAAGTCGCCATCGATTTTCTATACATACTGCCGGGTCGGACAGATTCGAAAGGGGAACACAACGCCTTTTTCCAGAAGCATCGCGACTTGCTCGAAAGTCGTTTCGGCGGATCAAATGTCCGCTATGACGTGAGCTCGCCGGTAACGATTGTTCGTTTTGGATCGGATTAAATTTCCAATAAACAAGATAAGCCTCCAGCAAAATTGCTGGAGGCTTTTAATTTTGAGAAAAAGGAAACCCAACATGATTCTCTTTGCTATAGTAGAGCCATGCAAACGCCCGGCGTGAGCGTCGTAATCCCGACGCTGAACGAAGAACGGTACCTGCCGTGCTTGTTAGAGTCGCTTCGGCAAATCCCGCATTCGCTTGAGGTGATCGTGGTGGATGGTGCGTCAGAAGACAGGACGGTCGCGGTGGTGGAAAAGTATCAATCGCTTTTCCCGCCGAATATCTCGTTAATCCTCATTCAAAGCGAGACCCGGGGCATCTCGCTACAACGGAATATGGGCGCAGCTCGTGCAACGCACACAATTCTTATGTTCTGCGATGCAGACATCGTGATGCCGTCGGTCGCATCATACGAACGTCTCATAGAGGCATTCGTAGAGCAATCGTGCGTGGTGGCGGCACCAGTATTGCGTCCGATAGAAAAGGGTACACGACTCCGACTCGCGTACATGGTACAGGCAGCGACCCAACGAACTTTACTGCTGCTCAAGCGACCATACTTCGCGGGCTCATGCTTGCTCACTACTAAAGAAATATTCGATGCGGTCGGCGGATTCGACACGAATATAAAACTCGGTGAAGACGTTGACTACTGTCTCCGCGCCTGCCGTCTCGGTCGTCCCGCGATGCTCGATACGGTCGTGCTCGTATCAGCACGTCGCGTCATCAAGTATGGATACGGTTGGATATTCTCAGGCATGAACGAACTCGGACGGTTGCTCCTCACCGGCACGGTACGAGCCGAATCAGTGTTCTATCCGTTCGGTGAGTTCTAGTAAATATTCAACTTTTAAGAAATTGTTTCCGAGTCCTCATTTGCGGCTTCAGTCGCGCGCTCCTCGCGATGCAGGCTCCGCATGATGTCTTCGACAGAAAAGATTGCAAGGCCATATCGCCATGGATTATCGGTCGGGTCAGGATTTTCTTGTGATCGCGCTTGATAGAAGAGATGGACACGGCCATCGCAGATGATGGCGCTAGCATGACCGTTCTCGCCTGATTCCCAGGCATGTTCACGACCGCTGAGCACAGGGCCGATGCTGTTGTACGGACCGGTGAGGGAATCGGCAACGGCAAAGAACACGCGCTGGCGCGTGCCGAAGCGACCTTCCTCGATGAAGCATGTCGCATTCAAGAGTATCTTGCCGTTCGGCAGCTCGAGCACTTGCGGTCCCTCGATGCCCCATTCATAGTCCGGATGTTCGCGGCGATTATGATGCCATGCGATTTCTTCATGCGTAAGAATCTTCGCGATGCGTTTCCAGAAGCCAGACCAGCGATCGGTAACGCTTCTCGCGAGATATATGTCAGGCTGCGGTTTGAACGGGCGATCATACGTGATAATGGCAGGGATGCCAGCATATACGAGGTATTTGCGACCGTTTAGTTGCGCGAAGTGCGGGTCATAGAGTCCTGCTTCACCGGAACCGCGAGGTTCGATAAGTGTGCGCATCTTGGTAAAGATATGTCCGTCTGCAGACACGAGATACTCGATCCCTTCACCGACGGCCATGAAATCCTTCTGCACGGCCATGTGAAAGAGTTTATCCTCGGGATCGTATACGACACTGGGTGCGGCGACATGCGGTCCTTCAACGCCACGAAGTACGGCCGAATCATGCTCAGTCCACGGACCCTCAATACTCGGTGCTGTTGCGTGCAGAATACTCCACTGTTCGGTCTTTACGGAACCGCCAGAACCATAGATGTGCCAGGTCGTGCCGTCGAAGCAGATGCAGGGGTCTTTTACGTCGTGGTACCGGGTCGATTCAAAGAGCGGGCCGATTTTCTTGAGAGGGAGAAGTGGAGTGGTCGGTGGCATGTCAGCAATTATAAGCGATGATACTAACGAGCGGAATATGTAGTTTAGATGAACCGCTGTGGGTGCTGGTACAATATTCATATGGAAAGTACTGCGCCGATTAAAAAACCTATTTCGCTCGCATCACGTGTCTATGATGCCGGCATGTGGATTTTTCTCGTGGTACTTATCGCAGGCTACGGATATTATCTCTACTCAACGCGACCATGCGCGCAGCCAATCTATTACAAGCTCGGCACTTTTGATCCGAAGTTCGGTATCAGCAAGGCAGACTTTCTGACGGACGCGCAGAAGGCAGCGGATCTATGGAATGAGCAAGCGGGGCATATCATGCTCGCGTATAGCGCGACAGGCACCATGCCGCTCAACCTGATTTACGATACGCGTCAGCAGCAAGCGAATATGGGGGAATCTATTGCGCAACAAGAAGCGGCGCTCGGAACAGCGAAGCAACGCGTCGCGTCCATGGAATCGCAGTACAAGGCTCAGCAACAAAAATATGAGCAAGACCGCGCCGCAGGCACGGATCCGGAAACCCTCAACGCTGAGGCACGGTCGTTGAACGATCTGGCTTCGCAGATTCAACAAGAGATCAATGTCGTCAATTCGAAGATCGATGCGGTCAACGCGAACGCGAAAGCATTCAATGCAAATGCGGGTACGGACTTTGAAGAAGGGGAGTTCGTGGAAGAGCACGGCTCATCCCGCATTGATCTCTACGAGTTCAAAACGAAGCTTCAACTCGAACGGCTCATGGCACACGAGTTCGGGCATTCGCTCGGACTCGAGCATGACAGCGGAGAGGAATCGATCATGTATCCGGAGAATATCGGCACAACGTTCGCTCTGAGCGATGCAGACAAGGCCGAACTCACTGCTCGGTGCGCGCTCACGTTCCAAAACTTGAACCCGTTCCGCAACAAGAGTTTATCGAGCCAGTAGACGCGCTATGACAAAAGGATTCCAACGCTTTCTCAGATACGCAGCCGTGGGTGCTACAACGCTTCTTTTTGATCTCGGCATGTTGTATGTTGCCGTACATTTCTTGCAGGTACCGTACTATATCGCAACCTTCATTGCATTCCTGATCGCGGTGAGCTGTAACTATACGCTCAGCAGGAAGTGGGTGTTCAAAGGTTCTGGTCGCCAATGGCATCATGGTTACGCGTATTTCGCCTTGGTCGCGCTGATAGGGGCGGCCGTCACCACTACATTAGTCACTGGGCTGGTATCACTGTTCGGCTTGTATTATCTCCTCGCACGAATCTTGGTCGCGGGAATTGTCGGCATAGGCAACTATCTATTCAACCTCCATCTCAATTTTAAGGTCGTCGGACATCACCCTTCATGATGCGTTCATCCTGACTTCGTATAGTAGAGCTGTACTCCGATAAGGAGCAAGTAATTAAACTGATACCATATGAAAAAGAAAATGATTGCAGCGTTTGCTGCAGGTATTTCGCTTCTTAGCGCGAGCGCTGCACACGCAGCATCTCTTAATACCGCAGCGACTGTTACTGGTTCTGCTAACTCAGCTGTTGATACTGCAATAACAGGCACTGCGTCGACTGGCGTTCAGGCGGGCACTTCCGCAAACGCTGGGACTAACGCAAACGTGAATACGAATACTGATACTAATGTAAATGGCGGCATGCAGGGTGATCAGGGTGCAAATGCATCAACAGATGCTCATATGAACGCCGGAGATGACACCTCTATGAGTGCGGATGCGATGAGTGCGGCAGACACCTCTGATCCGAATTTCAGCGTTTCGACTGCAACTACTGATGGTATGGATCTTACGTACATCCAGCCAACAAAATATTTTGGTTTTATTCCAGGACACATTCGCACTAAGGTGCATGTTGATGGGAATGGGCAAGTGACGGTGTCATACCCATGGTATAGCTTCCTCGCAACCACGGCCGATACCACCGCACTCAAGACTGAATTGCAGTCAAAGATCCAAACTGCATTTGACCAGTCTGCGACCACCACTACGAATGCGAATGTGAACGCCAATGCTCACGCGCAGATGATGGCACATTCACTCGGCGAGCTTGGAGCGCAGACGCGTGTCCGTTTGATCCACGCGATTCACTCGGTACTTTCAGGTTCGGCTTCTGCCTCAACGACCTCAAGCGCAAACGCAAGCATCTAATAGACGTGTCCGCAGAGGAAGCAAAACGACCCATTCCTAGAAGAATGGGTCGTTTTGCTTTATTCTCAAAACTGCTATGCTTGAGCTATGAAGATCGCAGTTGTAGAAGACGAGAAGAAACTCGCCACCACCTTAAAAGAGGGATTGGAAGGGGAGGGATATACGGTCGATGTATTCTATGATGGCAAGTCCGCTGAAGAGGCTATCTCTCAGAATCCTACTTCTTATAGCGTGGTCATTCTCGACCTGATGCTGCCACAAAAAGACGGTTTCGAAGTATGCGAGTCATTGCGTGCTCAGCATGTCTCTGTTCCGATCATTGTGCTCACCGCACGCGACACGCTTGAAGACAAGATTCGCGTGCTTGATAGTGGTGCCGATGATTTCCTTACTAAACCATTTGAATTCCAGGAGCTTACGGCTCGCATCCGTGCCGTCGTCCGTCGTACTCAAAACGAATCCGCAAAAGCTACGATGTCACTGGGCTCGCTCAGCTTGAATCTCCGCACCCAGGAAGCGAGCCGGAACGGGACAGTGCTCGCGCTCACCCCGACTGAATTCAGCTTGCTAGTGCTCCTTGTCGAGCATGCAGATCGTCCGGTAACGCGCGATGAGATCAGTATGCATCTGTGGGGTACGGAAGATTCTGCCCTCAGTAATATCGTTGACGTCCATATCAGTAACCTTCGTAAGAAGATAAGCGATGACCATGCTGGAAAATCTATTCAAACCATTCGTGGATTGGGGTATCGCATTGAAGAGTAAATTCTTCAGTGATCCGTTCCGCACGACGCGCCTGCAACTCATGGCGTTGTATTTCTTGATCTGTATCGTCATATTCGTGCTACTCGGGTGGTTTGTCAGTTCGCTCGCATTCCAGCCCGTGTATCAGATGTTCCAAGTGCCGAGCGGATCAGCAGCTGAGGCCGCATATCAGCACTATCAGCAGCAGCAGTTCACTCGCCGCATGATACTCATCATGTTGCTCGTGATCTCAACGTATTTCCTTGGTGAGTTCGCAATGCGCCCCGCTCGTAAGGCGGCAGAACTGCAGAAGCATTTCATTGCTGTGGCGTCACACGAACTGCGTACGCCGCTTGCCGTCATGAAGAATATGGCCGAGGTCGCGCTACGAAATCCTGATACGCTCACGCACGAGAAAGCCGTGGGTATCATCCGTAGCAACCTTGAGGAGACGAACCGCCTTGCAGAGACGGTTCAATTCCTCCTTTCTTCTTCATTGCTAAGAACGCAGAATCAGATCCCTGATTCACCGCCACTTGTACTTTCTGATCATGTCGAGCGGTTACTTACGATGTTTGAAAACGATATCACTTCTCAGTCGATCGTACTACGTAAATCATTGGATCCCAAAAGCACGATTCGGGGCAATCGAATCGCTCTCGAGGCACTCATTTCAAATCTCCTCAAGAATGCGATCCAGCATATGCCTGCGGGCGGCACGCTGACAGTTGTCGTGGGCCCTGATGCTCACGGGCGCGTAAAATTTGAAGTAGGGAATACCGGAACGGCTATTCCTCGTTCAGATCTTGGCTACCTCTTCGAACCATTCTTTCGTGGAAGAACGGCAAAAGGTTCCGGCTTTGGGCTTGGTCTCAGCATTGCACGACAATCAGCTGATCTCCATAAGGCGAGTATCAGAGTTTCCTCAACAGCGAAATCGGGCACTTCCTTTACTGTAATATTCCCGACCGTCTAAACCTCATCTGTGGATAGCAAAGGTTTAGATTTATTAATACATGTATGATGAATGTATTAAGAATTATTAATATAAATCATGCAAAGATCCTTCCGTGGCTTTACGCTCATTGAATTGCTGGTCGTTATCGCCATTATAGGCATTCTCTCAGCAGTTGTGCTTACCTCGCTTAACACCGCACGTGCAAAAGGGACGGACGCATCTATTAAGGGCAGTTTGTCATCAGCTCGATCTCAAGCAGAACTGTTTTATGACAGTAACGGGGGCAGTTTTATAAATGTGTGCACGAATACGACCGTGGGCGGCGTGAAAAGCATCTATTCAATGGTGCTGTCCGCAGCAGAACAGGCTGGACTCGCTTCTTTTTCGAAGAATGCAACAGGTTCTGGTACGGTGGCAGTCTGTAACGAAAGCGCAAGTGCTTGGGCAGTACAAGTACCGTTGAAGGCGACTGCAAGCACATGGTATTGCACAGACAGTAGCGGATATTCTGCTATCATCAGTGCGAATCATATCGGTTCAGGTACGGACTACGTCTGCTCTTCATAGCATCGGAATACGGTCCAATCGAGTGCTACTATGGTACTCATGAAGGCGAAGGACATAGAGAAACTATTTATCGCGATAGTCGGGACTGAGGCTGCAGGACTTATCGGAGCGTTTTACACGATGCCGGCGATCTCCGGCTGGTATGCGCATATCGTAAAACCTGCGTTCATGCCACCACCATGGGTGTTCGGGCCAGTGTGGACTACGTTGTATCTGTTGATGGGAATTTCTTTATTCTTAATATGGCGCCCGGGCTACCGACATAAGAAGGTACGCCATGCAATCTGGATATATCTTTTACAGCTCGTACTGAATGTACTTTGGACTATAATTTTCTTTGCGTGGTTTAACCCGACTGCAGCTCTTGCCGAAATAGTCCTCCTCTGGGGAATGATCATCGCGACTATGGTCGTCTTTTGGCATCATTCTCGCTCGGCGGTGTGGCTGCTGGTGCCATATCTTGCGTGGGTCACGTTCGCAATGTTCTTGAATTACCAGATCGTCTTACTTAATTAACAGATGGGACTGGCGGACTTTAGGCCAATGCTATAATAGAGCAACTCGCATAACCATATTACTTTTATGATGTCCTTACTTGCCAGTGCGTTTACCGGTGCTCTTGCATTACTCGGTTCGATGTTCGGTGGTCATATGGCGGCTCCGTCTCAGCAGGAGGGTACGACTACGATGCGTATGGAACATCACGCATCCACAACCATGGACCACGAGGGCGGAATGGGAATGGGTACGGGAGACATGCACATAGGTAGCTCTTCGCCAATGGGTATGCCAGCCGTAATCGGAAAGGTTGTCTCCATTGATGGCACGTCACTCAGTGTTATCGGACGCAGCAAGGATTCGACTGCATCTACTACGTTCTCAGTCGATGCCTCCGCTTCCAAGGTTATCAAGCGGGAAGTCGGTACCACGACCGTTTCAAGCATCAAGGTCGGTGATAACGTGCTCATCATCGGTACGCTCACCAATACGACCGTTGCTGCCAAGATGATCCTTGACGGCATCATGATGCCAAAGCCAGGTGATCATAAGGAGATGGGTAACACTAAGATGGGTAGCTCGAGTCCGATGCATACGGGCGAGATGCATGGAGACATGCACATGGGCAGCTCATCCCAGATGCGCATGCGCCCTGGCATGGAAATGCATGGCTCTATGGAGCACGGAGGCCAGCAAGGATCAGGCCAAAATACTCAGGCAACTCAGCCGAATCAGCAATAAAAGCCGATTTGATGAGTCCAAGAGCCTCCCGGACCCGGGAGGCTCTTGGACTTGCAAAAAGTGCAAAAGTGAGGTAAAACTAGAACATATGGCAAAAATAGCACGTATTTCAAGCGTTTTCTTGGTTGTAGCGGGGCTTTTCCTAACCATGGTCCCAGCTGCCCAAGCACAGACCTATGTTTATCCCATTAATTCGTACGGCAGTTCGTACGTCACGCCGAGCTACTCGACAGCAGGCTGCGTGACGCTCACGAATTACCTCGCGATCGGTTCTCTCGACTTGTTCACGAACGGACAGGTGAGCATGCTGCAGCAGTATCTGAACCGTGCTGGTCTTATGACGGGCGTTTCAGGCAGCTATGACTGGAATACTCGCAACGCAGTCGTCGCATTCCAGGCGTCTCATGGCATCACTGCTACCGGAACCGTCGGCCCTATCACTCGCGCTGCGATCAATCAGGCGAGCTGCGGCTATGCCACTGTTCCTCCAGTTATCGCTCCGGTTGTTGTTCCTCCGACTATCTGGAATACCGGATGTGTTGACTCGAGCCGTTACTATCCGTACGACACGAGCTATCGCAGCTGTGGAAACTCGAATGGTTATAACTACAACTACGGAAATAACGCTGCTATCACGCTTAACTCCGCAAACGCTACCTATAACTATGGATCTGCGACCATCACGCTCCGCGGATACGGCTTCACTTCGAACGATACCGTTCACTTCGATGGTTCAACCTACACTGCATACTCTGCAGATGGCACGACTCTCACGTTCACCATTCCGAATGGCTACTATTCGGGTAACTACGACATCTATGTCGTGAACAGCTATGGTGCATCAAGCAACACTTTGAGCTTCCCGATGTCGTCATCGAATAATAGCTATAACAGCAATAACGGCACTGTTTCGCTTTCGTCGATAAATGGCGCTTCATCGGTACAGACTGGTACCACGAATACATGGAATGTAAGCGTATCGAACTCTTCGTACTACAACTACAACAGCCAGTACACGACCATCGTGACTGATTGGGGAGACAGCTCGAACACGACTTCACAGTCGATCAACTTGAGCGGCAGCCAGAACGTATCATTCAGCCACGTATACAACAACGCTGGCACCTACACGATCCGCCTTACGGCAACGAACTCGAATGGCGCATATGCGTACCAGACCCTCACCATCACGGTGTACGGTAATAACAATGGCTACAACTATGGCACGCCGAACATCTCGTACATCTCTCCGAACCCAGCAACTATCGGTTCGAGCGTCACGATCAGCGGATCAGGCTTCTCTTCATACGGGAATACGGTCCACTTCTCGAACGGTGGCTCGATGAACGTGTCGTCGTACAACGGCAGCACCATCTACTACACGATCCCACGTCAGGTCTCGGGCTGCGATGTAACGCCTTCAAGCGGATACTGCGCGCAATGGCTCTCATACGTAACTCCAGGTTCGTATCCTGTCTACGTTACGAATGCAGCAGGGCAGACCAGCAACACGGTTTACCTCACGGTTCGTTAATTCGGACTTTGCAACAAAAAGCTCCCGCATGCGGGAGCTTTTTGGTTTATCCGCCGCTACTGGATATTGCCCAGGCTCTGAATCCCTCCGACATAATTTGTGAGGAAGGCTGGAACCGCGAAAGCAAGTCCGATTATAGGGAGCACGATCATAGCAATAGTAATGATGGCTGTCCAAAGGAAATATTTTCTGGTCTTTTCGACCGATATATAGATCTTGTCTATCTTTTCTTCAAGCGCTGCAAGGCGATTTGTGAGATCGGGTTCCATACACAGTTCATTATACAGCACGATGCGGTATACTAGCCGAATGCACCATTCGCACGTCAGCAAACGGCTCCTCATCGGGTTCATCGCGCTGATCGTGCTTGGCATACTCGCGTATGCGTACGTGGTGAGCTCGTAGTTATCATTTTTTGAATCAAATATGGACCAATCCAAGACTCCTGTGCGTGTTATAGCAATTGCAGCTGTCGTGCTTATCGGCGGAGGCGCTATCGCGTATGCGCTTATGGGAAAGAAGACTGAAGTAACGCAGAACCCGAGCCCCGTCACGTCACAGACAACGGGAACACAAGACACCTCGGGAACTCCGGCGTCTCAGGCCTCCGCTCCAGCAACCTCCGCATCTACATATAAAGATGGAACATACTCAGCAACAGGGAGCTATATGTCTCCGGGAGGCAACGAACAGATCGGCGTGACCGTTACTCTTAAAAATGACGTCATTACGAGCGCAAGCGTTACTCCGAAACCGGTGAGCGAAGATGGCGCTCGTTTCCAGGATATCTTTGCGTCAAATTTCAAGCAGTACGTCATCGGAAAGGACATTTCATCCGTCAAACTCACGACTGTTTCAGGATCATCGCTTACGCCAGGAGGCTTCAATGACGCACTCGCTCAGATCGAAGCGAAAGCAAAATCTTAAATGTGGGAGTTCGAGGCCATCGGAACGCATTGGCAGATCCGATTGCCAGATGCGGATGAGGAAACGTATGAGGGTTTGAAGAGCAGAATATCTAAACGTATCGAGCAGTTCGATAGGGACTATTCACGATTCCGTGACGATTCGCTCGTGCATCGTATGGCCGGAGAGCCCGGCATCTATACGCTCCCTGCGGATGCGAAAAAACTTTTTGATTTGTATCGCGATCTATACGACGCGACAGATGGTGCCGTTACGCCGCTTATCGGACAGATGATTTCTGATGCGGGATACGACGCATCGTATAGCTTCAAAAGCCGCGAGCTCACGATATCTCCCGCTTGGGATGATGTGCTCGAATATGCGTTTCCGACTCTTACGCTTCGCACCCCTGCTTTGCTCGATCTCGGAGCAGTGGGGAAAGGATATCTCGTGGACATTGTTGCTGATCTCATCGAGTCAGCAGGAATTTCTTCTTATCTTATTGACGCGGGCGGGGACATTCGGGTGAAGTCATCGGAGGCAGTCCGCATCGGGCTTGAGCATCCAGGAGACTCCACCCAAGTGCTTGGCGTCGCGACTCTTTCGCATGGCGCTATCTGTGGCTCATCCGGGAATCGTCGTGCGTGGGGAGCCTTTCACCATATCCTTAACCCCCATACGCGAGAATCAGTTCGGGAGGTACTGGCTGTGTGGGTGGTCGCTGCCGAAGCGCGGGTCGCAGATGGAATCTCAACAGCACTTTTCTTTACGAAACCTGGGGACCTTCACGAGCGGCTCGGGAGAAAGTACGACTTTGAGTACTTTATCTTGTATCCGGATTATTCATTTTCTCGTTCAAAAGATTTCCCCAGCGAACTTTTCATAGAAGAGGTTGCGCTATAAAATATTTAGACCCATGAAAACTATCGATGCGTTCCTGAATAAGATCACCATGTATCGGTTAGTGCTCGGCGGGTTGCTGTTCTTGGCTGCCGTCTCAGTTATCGCTTCTGCATTGAGTTGGCTTCCATTCAGGCCGTTTCAGCTTATCTTCTCGCTCGCGATTCTCCTTATTGCGTGTTGGTTATCCAATAAAGTTTTTGCACTTTTCACGAAAGCGGCCACGACTCCTGAATCTGCATTCATTACGGGCCTTATTATGTTTTTCATATTTGGGCCGCTCGAAAGTGTCCATGGTGGACTGGTGCTGGCTGTGTACGGATGCGTCGCAATGCTTTCCAAGTATGTACTTGCGCTGCACCGTAAGCACATATTCAATCCTGCAGCAGTGGCAGCATTCATCGCGAGCGTATCAGGCACGGCACTTGTCAGCTGGTGGGTCGCGACTCCCGTATTATTTCCGTTCGTGCTGGTTATCGGCTTGTTGTTCGTGCGGAAGGTGCGAAAGCTCGAACTTTTCTTGACTTTCGCTGCAGTCGCAACTGCAGTGTTCACGTTGCTGCTCGTGCACTCTGGCGCTTCGCTCTCAACCGGGCTCCGACAGTTCCTGCTCTCGTGGCCGCTCATATTCTTCGGCACCGTGATGATCACAGAACCGCAGACGTCACCGGCAACGGGAAGCGACCGTCTTATTTACGGCGCGATTATCGGTCTTCTTTTCTCGCTCTCATTCAAGATCGGTCCCGTATCGACATCGCCGGAGTTCGCGCTCCTCGTCGCGAACATCTATGCCTACTTCGTGAGCTTCCGACATCGGATCACGCTTACGCTTAAAGAAGTCGTTCCACTTACTCGCGAGATCTCTGAATTCGTCTTCCTCCCAAGTCGTGCGTTTTCCTATACTGCAGGACAGTATGCTGAATGGACGCTCCCGCATCGTGCACCTGATGGTCGCGGCGTTCGCCGATTCTTTACCATCGTTTCTGCGCCTGAAGATCCATTCGTACGGCTCGCGATGCGCTTGCCGGTAGAGAGTAGTTCGTTCAAACGTAAGCTTCGCTCACTCACGCCTGGGGCACACCTGAGCATGACAGGTATTGCCGGTACCTTCACGCTGCCGAACGATCCGAACGAGAAGATCGCTGCCATTGCTGGTGGCATCGGCCTTACGCCGTTCATGAGCATGTTCCGTCATCTTGCCGAGCGACATGAGCATCGGGATATTACGCTTATCTATTCCGTCACTTCGCCGCTGGATTTTGCTTATCAGCAAGAACTCGATTCGCTTGCACCCGCGATCGGTCTCACGGTTATTTATTTGCCTTCAGATTATGCCGAGCTCACCGGTTGGGAAGGCTTGTACGGATATGTGACTCCAGAACTCGTACGAAAGCAGATCAAAGATTACGATAAGCGTACGTGGTATCTTTCCGGTCCGGATGCAATGGTGCGAAATTACAAAGGCATGATCCATTCGCTCGGTGTGCCATACGCCCGCATAAAGACTGATTATTTCCAGGGATTGTAGCAATCCACACAGTCAGATAGCATATCGAACAATTGTTCGATATGCTAGAGGAATGGCCAAGAAATACTCGAAGAACTACAAGGGCAAGATTCTCGATTTTTATCGCGCGCATCGACGAATGCCTACCATTACTGAAGTGATGGAAATATGTGATTTCGCATCGCGAAGTTCGGCGTTCTATGTGGTGAATCGGCTCGTGAAGGAAGGCGTAATACAGAAGGACTCGGCCGGCCGTCTAACACCGTCGAGCAAGTTATACGAGATTCCGATGGTCGGACATATTCGTGCAGGCTTCGCTGCGCCTGCTGAAGATGAGCTCACGGATCTCATCAGTGTTGGCGAGTTCTTGATTCCGCATCCGAACCGCAGCTATCTCTTGCAGGTCGAAGGAGATTCGATGATCGATGCAGGCATCCAGGAAGGGGACATGGTGATCTTCGAGCGCACGAAGGACGCGCGGCCAGGGCAGATCGTGGTGGCACTCACGGAAGATGGCTACACGCTCAAGTTCTTGCGCAAGAAAGGCGCACATCTCTTCTTGGAAGCCGCGAATGAGAAATACCCCGAAATCCATCCGATCGAGGGTGAGATCGTGGGGGTGGTGACAGCCACCTTCCGGAAATATTGACATGCGTGCGATCGTTCACTTCGACGGGGACTCCTTTTTCGCGTCAGTGGAACAAGTCTTGAACTACCGGCTGCGCGGCAAGCCAATCGTGACGGGTGCTGAGCGCGGTGCGCCGACATCCGTATCGATCGAGGCGAAACGGCTCGGGTTGTCACGCGGCATGAGCATGCGCGAAGTAAAGATTCGATGCCCGCAGGCGATCATCGTGCCCTCGAACTATATGGCGTATGCGATCTTCGCGCAGCGCATGTATTCAATCGTGCGGCAATACACACCGGCAGTGGATGAATACAGTATCGACGAATGCTTCGCTGACCTCACCGATTTAGCAGAGAGCTGGAGCGGCTATGAAGAGGTCGTACGGTCTATCAAGAGCGAGCTTGAAAACTCGCTCGGGCTGACGTTCGGAGTGGGATTGGCCTCGTCAAAGACGCTTGCCAAAGCTGCCTCAAAAGCGAACAAGCCCGCCGGCTTCACGAGCGTACCGCCGGAACAGATCCCAGAGTTCACTGCGAATATTCCCATTCATCATGTGTGGAATTTAGGTGGCGCTTCTGGCACGCACCTTGAAAAGCTCGGCGTCATGACGGCGGGGGATTTCATCACCAAAGATGACCCGTGGCTCGCGATGCATCGGTTCGGGAAAGCATATCGGGATGTATGGCTGGAACTCCGAGGTCATGCAATCAAGAGGTTCGGTGAGAAGCGGAGCGGGGTGGGTTCGCTCATGCACACTCGCACTTTCTCACCTCCATCAGAAAGCCGATCCTTCATCTTTTCGCAACTGTCGAAAAATGTCGAAGCAGTATGCGCAAAGGCGCGCCGGCACCATATGCGCGCCGCCGGCCTCACGTTCTATCTGAAGACGCAGGAATTCACCTATCATGCTGTGTCCATCGAGCTCACGACGCCCACCGCTGATCCGGGCGAGCTGCTCGCACATATCGATCGGCGATTCGATGAGGTATATGTGCCGAAGGTGCCGTATCGGGCGACTGGCATCACGATCCGTTCGCTCGTGCCTGAAGCTGCGCAGATGGACGACCTCTTCGGCATGGCTGAATCCGCTCGAGAACGCGAGCGGATCATCGAGACGGTAGACCGCGTCAACCACAAATACGGCCGCAATACGCTCTTCCTGGCATCAAGCTTCCAAGCGTTGGTTAAGGATCAGGTGAAGCCATCAAAAAGCAATAAAGTAGGCCATAGAACACTGCACATTCCTCTCGTGGGTGTGGTACAATGAGGGTATGAAAAAATCACCAGAAATCCTCATCGCTGCCGTGATCATTGCTCTCATTATCCTGGGTGTCATTGCCTATGTCGTGGGTGCAAATCATGCAGTTGCTCCAACGACGAACATAACGGTCTCGAACACTCCTGCAACCGTTTCAACCTCAACGCAGGCAAATCCATCATCAGGTACCACTGCATACGCTGATCCGAACAAGCTCTTCAGCTTCAGCTACCCATCTGCCTTTACCCTTTCTGGCGGAAGTACCGATTACGTCCAAGATTGGATGGTGAACTCAACCGCAGACGGCCTCTTACTTGTTAAGGTTGTAGTGCCACAATCATTTGAACCAAAGACTAATTTCGGTGATGCGAAATTTACAGTGGGCACGAGTCCGCATCCTGCAGCGGTTAGTGGCTGTCTTGCGGCACCTGCGAGCGGAACTCCCGTGCAGAAGAGCCTCGTGACGATCAATGGAGTACCATACACTCGATACGTCAGCAGCGATGCGGGAGCAGGAAATCTCTACACGACGACGAGTTATCGTACGGTACATAACGGCCAGTGCTACGCGATCGAATACACGATCCATTCAAGCAATATCCAGAACTACCCATCGAATTCAGGCATAACTGCATTCGATGAAGCAAAGGTCCAGCAAGCGCTCGAGAGCATCGTCCAAAGCTTCAAGTTCACCTCATAAAGCCTTCATCGTCGTCGTGGCATAGTGCTGGCATTACCAGCGAACTTTCACACGGCTATGTTGAACCTATTTAAGTATGACCTCATGCTTGCAGTGCCAGCAATTCTCATTGCGGCTATTCTGGGACTGTTCGTGCTCGGGTCTCATGTCTAGCAGAGCAGGCAGATACACACGAAAAGCGGCCACAAGTGGCCGCTTTTCGTGTGTATCTGGTACCATATATCTATGCGCGCAGGTATCTCAGTAAGAATAAAGGGTGACGCACGTCTCTATCTATGGATTCAGTGAAGACTAAAGAGCTCTTCTTGGAGACATATGATGCTCATGCTGACGCGATCTTCCGATTCTGCTTGCTGAAGGTGAGTAGTCGAGAGCGGGCCCAGGACATTACGCAAGAGACCTTTATGCGTTATTGGCAGACGCTCCGCTCGGGAGAGCGCATTCAAAATCATCGAGCCTATCTTTACACAGTATCCCGCAACCTCATCACTGACTGGTACCGACGCAAGAAGGAGAGCTCGCTTGATGAAATCACTGATACGGGAGTCGAGTTTGCTGGTACTGCTGATACGGATATAACGACGCAGGCGGAATACTCTGAGATCCTTGGTGTGATGCAGGAACTCGATGATGACACTCGCGAAATCCTGACACTTCGATTTGTTGAAGGTCTCACGCCGCAAGACATTGCCAAAACTCTCAAGCTCTCAGCAAATGTCGTCTCGGTCCGTATCCACCGCGGCCTCAAGAAGATCCAAGACAGAATCCATGCCCATGAATAAATCCCGCCACACAGACCCTGAATCATTCCTCACCGAACTGAAGAGCATCCGGCTTTCAGAGACCGAAAAGCGCGACATGCGTGATCGGCTTATTTCGTATGCAGATATGCACCAGGTTCCTGCACGGCCGATCCCTTCACCATTCATGTCTCCGTTCATGGCGTGGCGGTTAAGTGGACTGGTAGCAGCCGTTGTTGTACTTATGGCCGGTGGAATCGGCGTATCGTATGCAGCTGAAGATTCATTGCCTGGTCAGCCATTTTATACCGTAAAAGTTGCTGTTATCGAGCCGATCCAGGGCGCGCTTATTCCAACGACAGAAGGGAAGGCGTCATGGGAAAACGTGCTTGCAGAACGCCGACTTTCAGAAGCGTCGACGCTTGCAGCGCAAAATAATCTCACGGCATCGACCAGTGCTTATATCGAGCAGCAGCTCGCACTTCATACAACAAAATCTGAACAAGCCGCTGATACGCTTGCTGCGCGAGGCAACTCTGCGGGCGCACTCGCCGTACGCTCAGACCTTGAAGCCCGTTTATCTGCGCATGCGATGCTGATTGCAACGCTTGCACCACGGCTTGCGGCAGATGGTGATGCAACAACCACAGCACGCCTTGCGATCCTCTTCCAGACGGTGAGTGGTGCTCGGGCAGCAGTGCAGGAATCTCGAGAAGCCACCGAAGCGAGTCTGCTCAAAGCCACGAGCAGTTCACCGGTGCGGGTTGCTATTGCAACCCAGGCACATGAGCGCCAAATCGAAGAATCGTCGCTATTTGAACGACGAGCGGCTGGCATCATGCTTATGGCTGCGCCTGCCTCGACCACCGAAGCGACCACGACTGCCACCACTACAGCTGCTACGACCACCGATCAAACTGCAACATCAACTCCAGATTTGTAAAAAACTCAGCTTTTCTTTAGAACTCCTTCAGGTTTATTTTAGAACTCACTGGTAGAATGAACGCATGACCCAAAAAGAGGCGCTATTGATACTTCGAACCGGTGCAAACGTATTCCTGACAGGATCTCCTGGCAGTGGTAAGACACATACTATAAAGGCATACATAGACTGGCTGCGCGAGCATTCTATTGAGCCTGCCATCACCGCATCGACCGGCGTTGCTGCGACGCACGTGCACGGTATGACATTGCATGCGTGGAGCGGGCTCGGCATCTTGGATAGATTCACTCCGTATGACATCGATCAGATCGCAAGCAAGGAGCCAGTCGCGAAACGTATACAAAAGACGTCCATATTAATTATTGACGAGATCTCAATGCTTTCTGCGGTCGTGCTCGACGCGGTAGATGCTGTCTGTCGGCAAGTGCGCGGCAATGATATGGCATTCGGCGGATTACAGGTAGTTATGGTGGGTGATTTCTTCCAATTGCCACCGATCGCCCGCGCAGGAAGTACGACGCCGTTCGCATTCCAATCACAAGCATGGCACGACCTGAATCCGATCACGTGTTATCTGACCGAACAGCATCGTCAAGATGATCGCACGTTCCTCTCGTTGCTTGGTGCAATCCGTTCCGGTACTTTTGCCGAAGATGAGTCTGAGACACTCCGCGAGCGGTTCATTACGGCAGAAGAGATTCCCGAGGATATACCTCGACTCTACACGCATAACGCCGACGTTGATCGCCTGAATGACACCCAGCTAAAGGCTCTTCCAGGCGTGACTCATAATTTCGAGATGGAGACGAATGGTAAAGCAAATCTCGTTGAAGGCTTGAAACGGGGGTGTCTATCGCCTGAAAAACTTGTTTTGAAGGAGGATGCAGTCGTGATGTGCACGAAGAATAATGCGAACTTGGGCTATGTAAACGGAACAGTCGGGCGTATCGTTGGATTCGAATCCGGAACATCGTATCCGATTCTCGAGACGTTAGACGAACGACGTATCACGATCCAACCTGTTGAATGGGTCGTTGAAGATGAAGGAAAGGTACGGGCAAGTATTTCACAGATTCCGTTGCGGCTGGCCTGGGCGATAACTATCCATAAGAGCCAAGGACAAAGCCTCGACGCGGCTGCGATGGATCTCTCTCGTGCATTCGAATATGGACAAGGGTATGTGGCGCTTTCTCGCGTACGAACGCTCGAGGGTCTCTATCTGCTCGGATGGAGCGCACAAGCAGCAGCTGTGCATCCGGAAGTCTCTCGGCGCGACTTTGATTTCCAAGAGGCTTCGGTAAATGCAGAAGATTTCTTCAAAGAGCTCGAATCCTTTGGCGAACGCACGACCATGGAAGAACGATTCATTCAGGCTTGCGGTGGCACGCTCATAGCGGCTCCCATAATTGCAAAACCTAAAGTCAAGTCTACTGGTCGTCAGACGACGTATGAAATTACTCTTGCAGCTCTCGAGGAGGGAAAATCAATCCAAGAAATAGCGGAGATGAGAGGTCTTGGTTTCGGAACGATTGTCGAACATGCGGAAAAGCTCGCAACCCTCGGAAAGATTACGCCGCAACAGCTCGAGCAACTTTTGCCGGAGGTACTGCGAGCACGTCTGGTACCGATTGCTGAAGCATTTCAGACACTCGGCTTTGAGAAACTTTCGCCCGTATACAATCGTCTTGCCGAAGCATATTCATATGACGAGCTGAAGCTAGCACGTGCCTATCTTCGACAGGTGATGTAGCGATATACTGAATATATGAAAACATCTGCATTTTATGCTGTTCTCGGAATCGGTATGATTGCTATTGTGGCGGTGATCTGGTGGGGCGCTGCATCTCATGTCGCAAAGCCAGTGGCGCCAGTCTCGCAGAACGTTACTGAAGCTTCTACCACACCTCCACTCACTGGTATGGCTATTTATACAAATGGTGAGTATGGGTTCTCGATTTTCTATCCGCAGAAAGATGAGGCAACTTCTTCGTTTAGCGCCTACTACCATCTTTCCGATTCATGGCGCATAGGAGCACTCCCGAATGCAACCGGCACACCCATATTCTCAATCATCGGATATCGCACGCAGAGCGAGAATACGTATCCGCGATACTTTGATGCAGAAGTACGAATCGGTGCGAGCACGAATCGCAGAGAGCTTGCGGCGTGTACGAAGGTAGGTGATGGCGAGTTGCCACAGCCAGATGTAACCATGAATGGCACAACATGGAAGGTCTTCGCATCACAAGAGGCAGGCATGATGCAGTATGCGAAGAGCCTCAGTTACCGCACCGTTCATGACGGGAAGTGCATCGCACTTGAACAAGTACAAGCTGGCTCAAGCTATCATGATGATCCGGCGAGTCCGAAGGATATTTCTGATGCGGACCTTGAGCAGCATTACAGCGAACTGACACCGATCGTTCAAAGTTTCTCATTTGCAACCCCCTAGAAGGGATTTGCTATACTGTATCCATGAAATTCCTGCAATGGGGCTTGCTCGCGCTCACGCCGTTCGCGTTACTTTCCGGTTTCTTACACCTTCCGGCTGCGCTCACGTTCACCTTATCGCTTGCTGCAATCGTACCGCTCGCTAAGGTTATAGGCGACGCGACGGAAGAATTGGCCGCAAAAACGACTCCAGCACTTGGGGGGCTCTTGAATGCGACATTCGGGAATGCGACCGAACTTATCATTGGTATATTCGCGCTCCAAGCTGGGCTCATTCAGGTGGTGAAAGCATCCATTACTGGATCGATCATCGGAAATCTGCTCCTCGTGCTCGGTATGGCCATCTTTATGGGAGGTCGCACACGAAAGAAGCAGGTATTCAACGCGACTGCTGCAAAGGCGGCAGCTTCGATGCTGCTGCTCGCGACGATCGCGCTCGTGGTACCAGCGATGTTTGGGGCTACATCGGCAGATGTGACTCCGCACACGATCATGTTGCTTTCAGTACTCGTTTCTATTCTTATGATTGGGGCCTACATCGCGAGCTTGTTCTTTTCTCTCAAGACGCATAAGCATCTCTACGAAGAAGAGGCGGCTGATAATCCTACTAAGTGGACGCTCTGGCAAAGCATTTGGATTCTTGGGGGTGCGACGGTTGCTGTCGCATTGGTGAGCGAGACGCTCGTCAGTACGATTGAACCGATTGTCGTGCAGTTAGGCTGGACACAGCTTTTCATCGGTGTAGTCGTGGTAGCGGTAGTGGGCAATGTTGCCGAGCACCTTTCTGCGATCCGAGCAGCAATGGATGATCGCATGGATCTGACACTTTCTATCGCTGTCGGTTCAGCCACGCAGATCATTATGTTCGTCGCGCCAGCGCTGGTACTCCTAAGTCTGGTGCTCGGGCACCCAATGGACCTCATCTTCACGGTTTTCGAGCTGTCAGCTCTGATATTCTCGGTTCTGGTGACCAATGTAGTCATCGAAGACGGGGAAAGCAACTGGTTTGAAGGAATACAACTTATGTTTGCATATCTCATCATGGCAATCGCGTTCTTCTTATACGTTTAACATTATATATATGTCTATCATTCACTGGATCATCCTCACTGTCGCTATTCTAATTGCAGCACTTATCGTTCCTGGCGTGCACATCAGCATCTTGAGCGCGCTCGTGCTCGCTGTGCTCATCGGGCTCATCAATGTATTCATCAAGCCGATCTTGAATATCCTTACGCTCCCGCTTAATATCGTGACGCTTGGAATCTTTTCGCTCGTCTTGAACGCGCTCATCATATTACTCCTGGGCATGATGGTTCCTGGGTTCGGCGTTGCTGGATTTTGGTCTGCATTCTTCTTCTCGATCGCGGTGTCGCTCATCAATGCACTCTTCAGTATCGGAATGCGGAAGTCAGCCTAAGATTATCCTCTGAAGGATTGCACATGCTCGCCTGTGATGGCGTATACTTTGTGTAATGGCATTCGAGAATCCGACGCAACCGATCGCGTCTCCTGAAGATGAGCTCGCATATTTGCGTGCTCAAGTGGAGGCAAAAGAAAAAGAACTGATCGCATCCAAGCAAGAGCAGCCGCGTGCACTCGTGGCGCATGAACGTATACTCCACCATCGCGAGACTGCGACCGAGACGCTCGCGCCTGCGTATCAGATCTCTGACTCCGAAGCGCAGGAACTTGCGCTCAATCTCGATCCCGAAAGCGATGACGACACTATGGCCGAGCTTCGCAGTATCATGGAACAGAAAGGGATAAAGAACGCCTTTTCTGTGCTCGAAAAGCTCGACAGCCCGCACCTTGAAGACGACTTCCATCGGTTCCTCGTGCAATACATCATCTCGGGAATGCAAGTGAAGGGATTCGGCGAGAATCAGCCTGCGTGGAAAGCGTTGCATCAGACGCTCTACGAGATCGCCCTACCGGAACCAGATGGCGGCACCGAAGACAAGGCAAAGCATCTCAAGGAGATGATCTCCTCAATGGAGCAATTCTATTCCGGTATGTTGTCGGTTTCCGAAGCGTATGCGGGTGAGCCGCCGTACTTTTCGCTTGAACTTGCCGTACCGGTAGACCGTTCGCATCTTAATTTCTACGCATCAGTTCCAAATAGTCGTGCTGACCTTTTCGAAAAGCAGATTCTCGCGATATTCCCGGACGCGCATCTCACGCCGCAGCCGAATGACTACAATGTCTTCGTGCAAGACGGTACATCATATGGATCAGTCGCTCGCTTGATAGATAAGCCGATGTTGCCACTCAAGGACTATTCAGAATTTGATTACGATCCGCTCAACTCGGTATTGAATGCATTCGCAAAGATCGGAGCCGAAGATGAAGGCGCTGCGCTCCAGATCATGATCCAGCCGCAAGGCGAACGGTTTAATCATCATTTCCGTCGGGTGCTGGTCTCTCTTAAGGATGGTATGGAAGTGCATCGTGCGCTCTCGACCCCCGAATCTTTGGCGGGTGAGTTCCTTCGTGAGACGAGTACGCTTCTCATGAAGCCGAAAGAACTCGATCCGAGCAAGGCGAATCAGCATGTGATCGAGCTCGTCGAGAAGAAACTCCAAACGACAACGGTGGCTGTGAATATTCGGCTCGTGGTCTCATCACAAAGCGCTCAGCGTGCGCACCAGCTCCTTGGCGAGATGGAGGCTGCCTTTAATCAGTTCGAGAGTCCACGCAGTAATAAGATCGTGTGGAAGCGACCAGGAAAAGGGGATCAGAAACGATTATTCCACGACTTTACGTTCCGCCTGTTCTCACATTCGAATGAGATGCCGATATCACTCCGCGAGCTTACCACAATGTTCCACTTCCCGCCGAAGGGTATCGAATCGTCGCCGCATCTGAAGCAAGCTCGCTTCGCGACTGCACCAGCGCCAATGGAATTGCCTGGAGAAGGACTCGTGATCGGTACGAATACCTTCCGTGCTGCAACCACGGAAGTTCGTCTTGCGCCACCAGATCGTCTTCGTCACCTGTATGTGATCGGACAAACCGGAACAGGTAAGACAGGTTTCTTGAAGACCTTGATTGAACAGGATATTCGCAACGGAGAGGGAGTGTGCTTCATTGATCCGCACGGAAACGACGTGCTCGATGTGCTAGCGGCCGTGCCACCGGAACGCTACGAAGACGTGATCTATTTCGATCCCGCATATGTCGCACGTCCGTTCGGTCTCAACTTGCTCGAATATGACCCAGCATATCCCGAACAGAAGACGTTCGTGGTGAATGAGATTCTCGCAATCTTCCGTCGTCTCTATGGCGATGTGCCAGAATCAATGGGTCCGGCATTCGAACAGTATTTCCGCAATGCGACATTGCTCGTGATGGAAGATCCTGAAACCGGCTCCACGATGATGGATATCGCGCGTGTGCTGTCCGATGCGAATTTCCGCGCGCTTAAGCTTTCACGCAGCTTGAATCCGGTCGTGAATCAGTTCTGGAATGAGATTGCGACGAAAGCCGGCGGTGATGCGTCGCTTGAAAATATCGTACCGTACATCACGAACAAGTTTGACGACTTCACTGCAAACGACTTCATGCGCCCGATCATCGGGCAGCAGAATTCATCGTTCAATTTCCGTAATGTCATCGATACCAAGAAGATCTTGCTCGTGAATCTCTCAAAAGGCCGCCTTGGAGAACGTAACGCGAACCTGCTCGGTTTGATTCTTGTTGGAAAGTTGTTCATGGCAGCGCTTTCACGCGCAGATAATCCGCGCGGAAACTTTCCGCCATTCTATTTCTACATCGACGAGTTCCAAAACATCACCACGGATTCCATCCCAGGTATTCTTTCGGAGGCTCGAAAGTACAAACTTTCTCTTACGATTGCTCACCAGTACCTCGCGCAAATAGATGAGAAGATTCGTGATGCAGTCTTTGGAAACGT
>JARIGM010000036.1 GCA_029288865.1 Candidatus Kaiserbacteria bacterium | reverse complement strand
CTCATTTGAGTGTCCGCCCTTTCTCTTTTATACGCACCTCTTCTCAATTTTGGAACCTTGCAGTTATACAGCTCCCTCACTCTCAACTCGACTCTCTTTCAAGTCCTCAGCGATCGTGATTCCTTCCTCTTCCTTTTTCTTCGGCTGGATGCCGTTCACGATGAGGATTTTCTCAAAGTCCTCGCGTTCCAATGTCTCTACATCAACGAGCGCATCTGCGATTGCATCAAGCGCACCTCGGTGAGTTGTAATCACTTCAGTGGCCTGCTGCTTTGCGTTCTCGAGGAGTTCGCGAACTTCATCGTCCATCTTCGCAGCAAGATCTTGGGAAATGCTATCTGTGTGAGTATCCGAGCCGAACGCCGTCGGACCCACTACGTCGCTCATGCCGTATCGCGACACCATACTGCGCGCGAGCGAGGTTGCGACTGCAAGATCGTTCGAAGGACCCGTCGTGACATCATTGAAGATCAACATCTCTGCAGCATATCCGCCGAGCATAGTTGCGAGGTCATCGATGAATTCTTTCTTAGATGGCATCTTCTTATCCTCGAACGGCAGCTTAAGCGTGTACCCGCCTGCTCGACCGCGACTGATGACCGACACCTTATGTACTGGATCAGAGTGCGGAAGCACGGAAGATACGAGTGCATGTCCGGCTTCATGATATGCGGTAATACGCTTCTCTTTCTTCGAGAGCAAGTGGCTCTTTCGTTCAGGGCCAAGCATTACCTTCTCGATCGAACGGAGGAGATCATATTGCGTGATCTCTTTACGATTCTCACGAGCTGCAAGAATTGCGGCCTCATTCATGAGCGAGTAGAGCTCTGCACCCGAGAATCCTGGCGTGCGCTCTGCAATGACTTCGAAGTTCACATCAGGACCGAACGGCTTCTTGCGTGCATGCACAGCCATGATCTCAAGGCGGTCCTTACGATCCGGAAGATCGATCGTCACGCGACGGTCGAATCGGCCGGGGCGGAGCAATGCAGTATCGAGCACATCAGGACGGTTCGTCGCAGCCATCACGATCACCTTTTCCGTCGGATCGAATCCATCCATCTCCACAAGGATCTGGTTGAGCGTTTGCTCACGTTCATCGTTTCCGCCCCCGACTCCGGTACCGCGCATACGTCCCACCGCATCGATCTCATCCACGAAAATAATGGCAGGTGCCGAACGCTTGGCCATCTGGAACAAGTCACGCACGCGTGAAGCACCAACTCCCACGAACATCTCCACGAACTCCGAACCCGAAATCGAGAAGAACGGTACCCCTGCCTCCCCTGCTACTGCGCGAGCAAGCAATGTCTTACCGGTACCTGGCGCACCCATCATGAGAATGCCTTTCGGGATGCGCGCTCCGATGTCCAAGAACTTTTTCGGATTCTTCAAGAAGTCCACAACTTCCATGAGTTCCTGCTTTGCTTCCTTTGCGCCTGCGACATCGGCGAATGTGACGCGCTGGTTCGTGTCTTCTGGATCGATCAGACGAGCTTTCGATTGGCCGAACGTGAACGCTTGCATGCCTGCCCCACGAACTTGTCGCATGAGGAACCATACGAGCACGCCAAGCAATATGACCGGCACGATGAGCGGCGCGAGCGTGAGGAACCAATACGTGAATCCAGACTGGTTGCTGATCGTGATCGATACATGCGAGAGTTCGTCCGGCGTCACGCCATACGGCACGAGCGTCTGCGGCAATGCGTCGCTCGGATCCTTCATCGACTTCTTCTGCGAATCATCTTGATAGGTGAGGATCAAGTCATTCCCTTCCACTTTTATCTCTTTCACTTGCCCGCTCTTGATATCATTCGCCACCTGCGAGAGCGAGATCAGTTGCTTGCTGTTTGCATTCGAGACGAGGAACGAATACAGGCTCATGAGAAGCAAGAATATGAGCACCGTCGAGAGCAGATTTCCGGTAAAGCTTCCGCCCGGGCCCAGGAACCGTTGAGGTCCCTTACCCTTCCCTGGTCGAACAGATCGTTTGCCGCCTTTATTGGGCGGAGGTGTTTTGGTAGACGTCATACTTAAAACACTATACAATAGACCCAAAGAAAACATGAAGGTCAGCGGCAACTTATTAGAAAACAAAAAAGCACGGCTTCGTTTCAGCATTCTTGAGACATTTCAGGCAGGCCTGGAATTATCAGGAAGCGAGGTGAAATCGATACGATCTAAGCTGGGAAGCTTAGATGGCTCACGCGTCGTGGTACGTGGCGGAGAGGCATATCTGATCGGATCAACGGTCCCTCCGTACCAGATTGCGAACACGCCGGAGTCATATGACCCGGAACGCGCACGCCGATTACTTCTCACCAAAAAAGAGATCGCTGAGATCGCTGAAGCTGAGTCAAAGAAGGGATTGACAGTAGTGCCTTTGGAGATGTATAATGCGGGAAGATACCTGAAGATTCGCATCGCGATCGTGCGCGGAAAAGGCAAAGCTGACAGACGGGAGGATCTCAAACGTCATGAAGCAGAGCGCGAAGCCGCTCGCGTGTTGAAGCGAAGATAGTCGGCCGCTCGCGGGCTCGATTTGACTCTCCTGAATCAAATCGAGCCCGGGGGTGACCGGTTTTGACGGTCTGCTCTTTGAGAGACGTGCGACGCAGTGCAAGCTTGCTGGACACTCAAATCCCACAAGCACAAATACTTGCTAACAAAACTGTTGCAAGCGCAAAGGGCATCCTTTCACCTTTCCAGATGAAAGATCTCTCTGCGTTCTCTTTCGCGTAAGCTTGAGCTTCGGCTCGCTTCCCCAAGGGACGTTCATTCATTCCAGGATCTCATAGCTGGATGAGTGGGCGGAATCTTCTATGAGATCGGAACACGTAGGCCCAGGCGTACTTCCTAAACAATCGGGCATAGGCTTGAACAATTTCGCTTTTGTTTCAACGTTCATGCCGAAACTTCAATGAAAGCTACGCGTCGTAGACTCGCTCTCAAAGCCGGATTCGGACGGGGACTCACCTCCCCCACCTCCACATGATAAAAACCAGCCGCCTTATTCAGGCGGCTGGTTTTTTGAGTAGAGGTGGAAGGAATGACCTGCGCAATCCGTGATTCATCCCTCATCTCGTCGATTATCAATAAGCCGCACCGAACGATCGTGCTCGCTGATTTAGAAAATCCATTTCAGTGGCATACGCAGTACCGTATATGTTAAACATATCTTCAACAGGTTCTATATTCACGACCTCTATTCCGTTTATCTTACTCAACTCGTCGTTCGTTAGTGGCCCTCTATGGGTTATATAGGCATTTTTGATAACCTCGGTATTCTTTGCAAGACACTCCGTAATACTTTCATACTCACTTTCGGAAAACTCTTTAGGATCGATAAAGACTATATGAAAAGGTTCTGATGAGCTCCCGATCGCGCCATTTGTCTTTACGGGAAAAGTCATCTTCTCAAGAAGACTCACCGGGTCGGCATAGATACTATCGTTACCTTTTTGAGTAAAGGGACCCAAAGAGACGGGCAGAGACATCTTCTTATCTCCTTTTACATACGCGACACTTAAGCTCACGCTATTGCCTGCTTCAAAATTCAGATTGATTGTCTCCGTGGGAATAAGAGTGAATCCGTTGCAGGAAATCGTTGTGATTGAAGTCTGGTGTGGAGTATGGGGGAGGAAGAAGAAATGAATCGCTCCTACCCCTCCCATAAGGATAACTGCGACAACAATGAAGATGATGACCTTTCGTTTCATATTCAAAAGTATATCAGCAAGTTCGCACAGCCTGCGATTGACATCGCAAACAAACTCGAATATGATAATATCATATTAAATTATAATACTTTTATGGCTACGATCTCTGTCCCCCTCTCTCCTGAGCTCCAGAACCAACTTGATGCGCTCGTGAAAGATGGCATCGGATCAAACCGAGCCGATGTCATGCGACGCGCACTCGAACATTTCGCCGAAGAGGCAGCCATCAACGCGGTACTGAAAGCTGAGCATGAAGTGAAGACTGGCAAAGTGTTACGCGGGAACGCACGAGACATTCTGCTCGGTTCTTAACGTATGGAAGTCGCATTCGCCCCGCAATTCAGAAAACAATTTAAGAAGCTTCCTCACGCCCTGCAAGAAGAAGCTCTAGAAAAGATCGAGCTCTTCCGCGATTCAGATACCCATCCTTCCCTCCGAGTCCACAAGCTGAAAGGCGTCCTGGAGGGGCGATGGAGCTTCTCAGTGAACTATCGCTACAGGATCATTTTCATGTGGGAACGACCGTATAAATCCGCCATCCTCTTAGCAATCGGTGACCACTCGGTCTATGAATAGCAATCTATAATCTACTGGCTGTTGAGATAAAGCACTAATTCGTTCCCTTTCACTCAAAACAAAAGCGTCCTTCCTTTCGGAGGGGCGCTTGCCATTATTCAAACACTCTGTGGAATTGCGACGTTTTATTCTTTGGACCTTGTATCGACTTTAGACATTCAGAATTTAATTCTCGAATGGATTCTGCTGAACTTCACCGCTCTGAATGAAGTTCTGAAGATTCCCGTTTATGAATGCGTCCCATCCTCCTGAACATGGGCCATAGCAAGCCAAGACAGGTGTGAGTCCTACATGAGTGAAGGTAAGCTCAGTCTTTCCATCACGTTCTGAAATATCGAAGATAATATCAGTGCCGACCCACTCATGCGGATCCTTCGCAAAGCTCAAGTTTGCCTCAAGTACGTGCCATACCACTCGCTTCCCTGGCACGAGCTCGGTTATCTTTTGCTTTGAGCGATGAAAATCCTTGTAGCTATAGACGAATTCATCTCCGAGCGAATCAGTCTTTCCTTCTATATCTCCTGACCACCAGGATCGCACATTGTTGATAGCAGCAAACACTTCTTCTGGCGTCTTTTCGGTGATAAATGATGTCGTGTAGTCCTTTTCGTTCATATGTCGATAATTATGTTTATAAATATTTTATTGCTCTGCTGCGGCACGTAACGACTCAAGTCGAGCATCCCACTGTCGCTCAAGAGTTGCGATGAATGCTCTAGCCTTTTCGAGCGAAGCGCCATTGAGCAACACTTTAGTCTCTCGGCCTTCAGGAATAAGTCGGACGATTTTTGAGTCTTGAAGTATCTCCAGATGTTTTCTCGCACCTTGCCTCGTGATTCCGAGGCCCTCCGATAGAGTTCCGAGGGTGTAGGGTGAACGCACCGAGAGACGCACCACCATCTTGAGCCGGACAGGATCTCCAAGCGCTTTATATGTTTGGGCTAAATTCATTAGTCTGTAGCGAATATCTTATTCAGACGACCCATCATGAACTCCCAACCATGGGAATTATCCTTAAACGTACCTTCCATGATATCAGCCGGAAGCGAGGCAAATCCGGACTCTTTTACCGTTACTTTTGTTCCGGCTGCATCTTCTGCGATGAAGAACTCGACGAGCGTATTGGGAACAGAAAGCACATCTCCGATAAAGTGACGGCTGCCCGGCACCCAACGATATGCAAAGTATTGATTCGGCTTTGAGTCGACAATGTAGATTTGATTCTTCCCATGCTCCCCGAAGTCGAGAATCGGACTCTCTCCGACGGCCAGGTTTCCCTCGATTGCACTCGGGAACCAAGCAGTGATCTTTTCTGGATCAGTTATTGCTTGATAGACCTGCTCTACAGGTGCATGTATAGTAATTTCTTTCTCGATAATGTCTTCGACTATATTGCTCATGCTTAGTGGTTATATAAATAATCTCATTTGAATTGTAGTATAGTATTGCCGAATATGCAACATTTTGGTTGCCTTTCGGTGTTTTGCTTACTAATCTTCTTGTATGCAATTTACTCTGAAGATCCATAAGAAAAGCCGACAAAGCAGCTTTTCTTATGGATCTTTCTCTTCTTGATTTCTAATGGACCAGATAGAATCCGCTATCCGATGCGCGATTGGTTGCAAGCATCCGGGCAGCATCCAGGGATGCTGCATGCACGGTAGCAATAGTACCGAACGTTGTACGATACTGGTAATCGTGACCATAGTTGTCTCCTGGATTCAGGAAACCAAGATCGAGCGCTACCCCGCTATGGATAGTCGCTGGTAAAGAGCTTACATACGCAAGCGCTGCTGCGGCTGATGACGAGTTGACGTCGTGAACCGTACCGTTTACGTCGATATAATGATATGTCGCTGCATGAGAGCTGAGCGGTAGTAACCCAAGTACTCCAATCAACGACAGCATAAGAAATTTCTTCATAGGCTGTGACGTTACTGGCTTATAAGTATCGCTGACGAAGCGAATATATTCACTTTATATAATAGACAATGAAGGGAGAGTGAGAGAATTGGTCCTTTGCACACTAGCCCTAGATCTTATGTGTTGCTTCTTTGATCCTCTGCAGTGCAGTGACAACGGCTGGACGCTCCCCTATTTCAGCGAACCACCGCTGCACGTTCGGATACTGTTCCATTGATACCTCTTCGAGAGCACTGATCGTCTTGACCCACGGCCACGTCGAAATATCTGCGATTGAATAGTCACCTGCAAGATACGGAACCTCCCCGAGCCGCGTATTCATCACCTTGAGCAAACGATTCGTCTCATCCGAATAGCGTGTGATCGCATATTCAACACGTTCGGGAGCGTATTTAATAAAGTGATTCAGTTGACCGAACATGGGCCCGACGCCCGCCATCTGAAACATTAACCATTCGATAACCTGATACTTTCCCCGCAGGTCGCTCGGCATAAATTTTCCAGAAGTTTCAGCGAGATACATGAGTATCGCACCAGACTCAAAGATGGTGAGCGGGCCACCGTCCGCATCAGGCACGACGAGCGCCGGAATCTTGTTGTTCGGATTTATCGCGAGATACTCGGGAGTCTTCTGCTCCCCGCTTGAGATATTGATCGGATGAATCTCATATTCGATCCCGAGCTCTTCGAGCAAGATCGGAACTTTCTGGCCGTTCGGCGTTTTCCAGGTGTAGAGCTGCAACATAGGAATATGATTATTTATTAAAGCAGTATAGCGCTAAAAGTTTACTGAACGATTTGTTAACAGAAGCACATGTGAGACGTCATCTCTCACGACAGCGTCTTTTAAGTTCAACAATTCTTCACACGCTCAAGCGTATGGTATCCGGATGCCAAAATCTCGATTCATCCATGGACTGAAACTGAGTGAAGGATTTTTCCGCGATGCCGTGAAGCCACTGATGGACCAGTATTTTCCAGACCTTCCTTATTCGGCCGGCCTTGTCGGTCACGGTTCTGATGTGCTCGGTTTTGATTCGCCGACTTCTGTCGATCATGACTGGGGACCGCGAGTCGTGTTCTTCTTCACGCCACTCGATTACGTCACTTACCATCGCAAGGTGGACATGATGCTTCGACGTCACTTGCCGTATGAATATAAAGGCTTCTCGACCAACTTCGAAGAAGGCGACCGCTATAAGAAACATATGCCCGTCCTTAAAGAACGAGGCCACGTACGCCATCTCTGCTCCTTCTGGACAGTGCAGTCATTCTTCCAACACTATTTAGGATATGACATTGCTGCCAAGCCGGATCCTTCGCTTCGGGATTGGCTACTCTTTCCTCAACAAGCTCTTATAGAGATAACAAGTGGGAAACTATTCCATGACGATCTCGGCATCCAAGCGATCCGGGACCGCTTCGCCTATTATCCGGACGTCATATGGAAATATATGCTCCGGGTGCAATGGGGCAAGATCCTTGATGAACTGCAGATGCAAGCACGTACTGGCGAATCGCGAGATGAGCTCGGTTCCCGCATCATCGCTGCGCGCATGACGCAGAAGATCATGTTCTTATGCTTCATCATGGAGCGGCAGTATGTCCCGTACAGTAAATGGTTCGGTACAGCGTTTCGGAAATGGCTTACGTCTGCGAAAGTCATGCAACCTCTCCTGCTTCGAGTCGTTCGCGAGAAATCTTGGCAGAAACGACAGGAACTTCTTGCTCGGGCATATCAGGAGCTCGGTAAGATGCATAACCGTTTGAAAATAACTGACCGCATCTCAACGCGAGTAGTCGATTTCTTCGGTCGCGGCTATCCGATCATCGATGCATGGAAGTACGTCGAGGGATTGGAAAAAGTGATTGATCATCCGCAATTACGTGATATGAGCTATCCGCTTGGCGCCGTCGACCAGTTCATAGATCACACGCGCACCAACCAACTCAACTATTTTTACAAGGATTTGAAAGAGGTCATCAAATAACCGCATATGATTCGACACGATCTCCTCCATACCATCAAGCGCGATCGCCTCCACGAGAGTTTTATCTATCCTTATTATGGAGCTCTTTCTATAGCCGAAATTCCTCACACGATTGAGACAATCCTCGGGAAAGAAGCCGAGCGAGCTCCCCTCTCATTTATCTCCGAGATAGGAAAGTACGATCGCGCGATCATGTTCTTCGTGGATGGATTCGGTTTCGATCACTTTATCGATTATCAATCGTGGCTGCCATTCTTTCATCTGCTTACCGAACGTGGTACTGTCTACCCCATCACTTCCGTCTTTCCTTCCACCACCCCTGCAGCACTCACCACATTTCATACCGGCCATACTCCTCAAGAACACGGACTTCCTGAATGGACCGTCTATTTCGAGGAATTTGGCGAAGTGATCGAACCATTGCCGTTTCGTTCTCATTTGCAAGGAGATCGGGATATGCTCACCGAGCGTGGTGGGACGGACAGGATGTTGTATGCGGGAATCACGCTTTATGAACGGCTTCGCGCGCAAGGAGTTACGCCGTATGTATTTTCCCCTGCTGCATATACTGACTCCACTTATTCCCGAGCGACACAGCGTGGCGCGAACGTCGTTCCTTTTTCATCATCTGAAGAATTGTTTGATAAGCTCACCGCACTTATAAATTCAGATACGGGTCCTGCATATTTCTTCGTCTATTGGAGTTCTGTAGATAGCGCTGAACATTCCTTCGGACCCCGAAGCGTGCAACATATCGCCTCGCTCCAGGAACTCTCGGGTTATCTTTCCGATGCATTCATATCGAGACTCTCGTCCGAGAATGTCGAATCAACCGTCTTCATGCTTTCCTCTGACCACGGGCAGTCCAGCATCCGGAATGAAGACATTATCTATCTGAACGATTACATCGATCTTGAACATTCGTATCAGGTATCCCGACTCGACAAAGCGATTCCACCTACGGGCGCGCCGCATGACGTATTCCTACACGTACGCGAGGACTCCGTTCCCGCAATGATCGCGTACTTGAGCCATAAGCTCGAAGGAAAAGCCGAAGTACTGACGACCGAAGAAGCAATACAACGGGGTCTCTTCGGTATCGGTCAACCGCACAAAGAATTCATGACACGCGTCGGTAACATACTCATACTTCCTTATGAGGGGTATCATGTGTGGTACCGATATGGGGAAGGAGCATTCCATCAGCTGGGAATTCATGGCGGACTTTCCCAACAAGAGATGATCGTACCCTTTGCTGTCGCGCCTCTTAAGGATCTCTTGAATAATTCTTCCTAAACATGCCCTCCCCGAAACCTCTCCCTCGTGAATGGTTCGCTGCTGACGCCGTTGAACTGGCACCACGTCTGCTGGGGAAGATCGTGCGCTATCGAGATTGTGCCGGAATCATCGTTGAAACGGAGGCATATACGCAGGATGCCGCATCGCACGCCTTCAAGCTGACCGCCCGAAGCCAGATCATGAAGGATACCTACGGCCATTGGTACGTGTATTTCACGTACGGCATGCATTTCTGTGCGAACGTTACGACCAATAAGGATGGTGTGGGAGCAGTATTAATCCGAGCGGTCCAACCCACCGAAGGATTGGATATAATGCAAAGCCGCCGTAGTAAAGGGAAATCTGGACCGCCTTTAAAAGAAACCCTCCTCTGTTCTGGCCCGGCACGATTCTGCCAAGCCTTCGGCATTACCAGCGCCGAGAACAAGCTGCCGGTAGCTGACGATTTCGCGATATATGATGCTCCAGAAGTGCCAGCTGACCAGATCGGGATTTCGGGACGCATCGGAATAACCAAGGGCACCGAACTTCCATGGCGTTTTTTCATCAAAGATAACCCCTATGTGAGCCGAAAAACGTCTGCCAAGTAATCAATTGCTCGTACCTTAGTTTACAATTCATAAATAAATGGTATCTTCACTCCTAGGAGCTCTGCATACCGCATGACCTCCTATTCCCCAGAAGAAAGGCATTAAGATGAAGATCTTTCAAAGGCGGGCGATGGTCGTGGGTGCTTTTACCCTGACCGCTGCCCTCGTGGGGTGCGCCAGCGCGCCCCAAAACTTGGCGATGGCCACCGCGGCAGCAGTCGGCCACAACGTCAGTCCGGACCAGGTGCAGGTTTCTGACGTTAAACGCCGCGCGACTACCGTCAGCTGGCAGGCCCAAACGCCGAACGGGTCGGTGGCCTGCAACGCAGATGATATGGTGCGCAGAACCAACTGCATCACCAAGTAACCCCCTGCGACCTTCGATACTCCTTAATACAGAGGCCCGATTCACACATATGAATCGGGCCTCTATTTTTCTTCTATGGGGGTAACAAAATCGCCTTAAAATCACGTCTTTTATTGATTTCTTCATATATTAACGGTATAATAACCCTCTAAAACAACAAAACTTTGGCTACTACCGAAAAAGTCTATATAAATCGTGAAATCCGCGCAGCTGAGCTCCGCGTGATAGGCGCCCAAGGAGAAAACCTGGGTGTTTTGTCATTTGCTGAGGCCATGAAAGCAGCCGAAGCGGCTGGCCTGGACCTCATTGAGATCTCGCCCAACGCCAACCCTCCGGTTGCGAAAATCATGGATTATGGTAAATTTCAGTACGAGCAGAAGAAGCGAGATAGTGCTGCTCGGGCTAAGGCCAAGGTCTCAGAAACCAAGGAAGTTCAGATCAAAGTGGGCACGGGAGAGCATGATATGCAGCTAAAAGCCCGAAAAGCAGCCGAATGGCTGGAAGAAGGCCATCGCGTGCGCATCGAGCTCTTCCTCAAAGGCCGCTACAAGGGCATGGACGAGAATTTCCTTAAGTCTCGGCTCGAGAAGTTCTTGCTTCTCATACCGTACGCCTACAAGCTCGCCGAGCCAGTTACGAGGGCACCAAAAGGATTCGCGGCTATCATCGAGCGCGACCTGAAGGCCTCGAGCGTCGCTGCAAAACCAACCACAGAAACACCAAACCATGAAAACAAATAAGTCATTCAGCAAACGCGTTCGAGTCACCCGCAATGGGAAGCTTATGGCACGCCGCCCAGGACAGGACCACTACAACGGTCTTGAGTCTGGCCGTGAAAAAGGAAACAAGTCGGGAATGCAGGGACTTAAGATGACGACAGCAGTCCGTCGTCGCTTCCTTCCAGGCACATCCGCTTAATTCTTTTGTTTAGTAATTTTATAATCATTTAGCGTATGTCACGAGTTAAAGGAGGAGTCATCTCAGCAAAGCGCCGCCGCAACGTTCTTTTGCGTGCAAAAGGATACCGTCATGGACGCGGCACGAAGGAGCGCCTCGCGAAAGAATCGCTCGTACATGCCGGTAAGAACGCCTTCGCTCACCGCAAGGACAACAAGGCAAACTACCGTTCCCTCTGGATCGTTCGTTTGAATGCCGCAGTCCGCGAAGCAGGATTCAAGTCATACAGCACGTTCATCGCTGCTATGAAGGGCGCAAACATCGAGCTCGATCGCAAGGTTCTCTCTGAGCTCGCTCAGAAGCAGCCTGAAGGGTTCGCTCGCGTTGTCGCGCAGGTGAAATAACCCCTTCCCTTTTGAAAAAGAAAACAGCCGCTCAAGAGCGGCTGTTTTCTTTTTAGGTTTTAAAAACTCAGAATTATTTCAGTTTTCCTTCAGGAATAATTGATCCGCACTTATTTATACTGCATCTGTTTGACGACGATTTAGAAGAGAATAAAATATACACAGCATGGTTACTCTTGACCAAAAACTCGACACGCGGCTTACCGAGATGGAAGATCGCCTCATTAGTCGAATGGAGAGTCATCTCGCTACGCATCTCGGCCACTTCGAACAAAGGCTCGAAGAGAAATTTGGCCGAAAGTTTGAACAAATGGAGAACCGTCTCGAAGAACGACTGACGGCGAGATTCGATGAAAAGATAGATGAACTCGCTGCTATGACAGCACGTGGATTCATGGAAATGCATGCCGAGATACACGAAGTTCGTAACGACATCCGCATCTTGGACGAGCGGCTCACCGTTGTCGAAATCACGTAGCTATCGAGGTTTTATTTTCCTACTTTCGTAACGCCAGTTTTAGTGATTTCAAACGAATCGCCAGGGACCGGCACGATCGATTGCGCGCCGACATATTCATGGATACGCTGTGCGAGGAATCGTGCGGTTGCGGGTTCACCAAGACCGATGAAGAACGTGTTTGTCTTGCCGCCCGATTCCGGGCGAGCTTTTGAGGCGAAGTCCACGAGCTCATCCCGATCCGCATGCGCAGACCACCCAATGAAGCTCTCGATCTTCCCTTTGACCCGAACCTCCTTTCCGTCTATGCGGATGCTCGGTGCACCATCCTGCAGGAGCCTCCCAGGGCTCCCTGGAGCCTGGTATCCCACAATGAAGAGGGTTGTTGTCGGATCAGGTAAGTAGCGCTGCTCATGGCGCCCTATGCGCCCTCCATGACTCATGCCGGCACCAGCCATGATGATCTTCGGGTTGGGAGTCGATGCAATCTTTTCGGACTCCTCGCGGGAAGGTGTCATGGTGAGGAATGGGAACTGGAAAAGGTCATGCCGCTTTTTGAGTTCGTCTTCCGCTTCTGGCTTGAAATACTCGCTCCCCCACTTTTCATAGACACCCGTGACATTGATCGCGAGCGGCGAGTCCAAGAACACTGGAATATGCGGAAGCTCGCCTGATTCCATGAGCTTTGAGAGCTCGTACAGCATGAGCTGCGTGCGCTCGAGCGAGAAGGCCGGCATGAGGATCACTCCGCCGCGCTCGATAGCGCGCTTCACGCTATCGCGGAGCATGTTCACGCGGTTCGCTTTATCCTTGTTCACGCGGTCGCCATACACGCTCTCCATCAGGATCGCGTCTGCATCCGGAATCGGTTCCCAATCAGGCAAATACGGCGAAGGAGAATTACCGATGTCGCCAGTGAGCGCGAGTGTCGTCCCATCCTCATCTTTCACGCGCACGCTGCACGAGCCGAGGATGTGGCCCGTATTGCGGAGATAGACGGACATTCCCGGCGCCACTTCCTTTTCCTGGTGATACTCGACGGTTTCGATGAGACTCAAGAATCGTTCGACGTCCGCTTCGTTATACATCGGCTGCAAGCCGTGCTTATGCGCTTCTTGCGTCAAGATGCCCACTGAGTCTTTCAGGATGAGTTCGGTCAGATCGCGAGACGGCGGCGTCATGTACACCTTCCCTTTGAACCCTTCGCGTACCAGTTTCGGGCAGCGACCAACATGGTCTAAATGCGCATGCGTAATGACGAGCGCGTCTACCTTCGATGCGTCGTATAGAAACGGCGCGTACATTTCCTTTTCGGCGAAATCATTACCCTGCTCCAGACCGCAATCCACGAGAATCGTTCCGCGTGAGCCCTGCACCATAAAGTTCGAACCCGTAACCATTTCCGCACCACCGTAGCACGTGAGTTTAAGCGACATGTATAGACTTTATCATGCCCCCACTTTAGACTTCCTGATTAAAGATGTAAACCAAGGTTTCTTTCGAGCTAGAGCTATCTATATATCGACGATTCGCTGCTTCGCCTTCAGTAAATCGATGATAGCCCGCCCTAAAGATGGCCTCGATTTCATTCTGTGTAAGTCCATATCCAATCTCGCGTTCTTCTACAATAAAAAGTCCTTTTTCCATGAGATATCTTTGGTTAGCACCTTTCGGTGTAACTTCATCGTCGTGCTTCATGTGGTATCAATACAACCACGAAACCCGCGCCAAAAGCGCGGGTTTCGTGGTGAACCATCCGCTTGTGGCAACTTTTGGATGCCACGTGGGTGGTCGCATCGCGCGCCGTTGAAAGACTGAAGTCTTTGCAGGATCGCGGGATATAAACCTCCCTTAAAATGAGCAAGTTGCGTTTTAGCGGATGGCTCTGGGCAGATTATACGATATCGTATAAATCCTGCGAGCTTACTCCATTATCCCGTCGAGATTCACGTCGTAGAGAATCGCGTCGTCCACGAGGCGGTATGAGAGAAGCTCTTCGGGCTTGAACCAGAGATTGATCTCAGTCTCAGCATTCTCCGGCGTATCAGAGCAGTGGATGAGGTTACGAACAGCTCGATCATCAATCGCAGCTATATTGTACGAGTCGATCGTGAAGTCGCCACGAATAGTACCTACATCAGAGGTTGCAGGTTCAGTCGTACCAGTGATCTTTGTGACGACCGCGACTGCTGAGTTTCCTTCCCATACCATCGCGACCACCGGACCTGAAGTCATGAACTTCTCAAGCGCGCGGATGATGTCCTTGCCGTATTCGATCGGCTCCTTCTCTGCTGAAAGGCCGGCAGCAGCGCGATCTTCAGCGATCTTAGTACCCTTCTTGATGAACCACGCATCGTCCTTGTTGTAGTGCTTCCAGATGCGATCTGAGTCGAGCATCATGAGCTTGAGGCCGACGAGCTTGAGGCCAGTGCGCTCGAAACGCTTGATAATCTCTCCGATGAGCGAACGCTGCACACCGTCTGGTTTAACGATGACGAACGTACGCTCGAGTTTTGGGTGTGGAATTGGCATAAATAAATGATATTAAAAAATCGCCACAGGCGCTTTATATAAGAGGAGTATAGCGCGTTGGCGTTAAAAACGCACCTCTTGCAGAAAAAGCAGTCCCTTAATAAGTGACTGCTTTTCCTAGACGACGTCTCTGAGTAGGATTAAGGATTCATAGTGCCCGAACCTGCTGCGCTGCCCGAGACACTGCCGCCAGAGCCAGTAGAGCCGCTACCTGAAGTTCCCGTACTGCCAGTTCCTCCAGTCGAAGCTCCCGCTGAAGTGCCCCCAGACGTGCCTGCGGATGTGCCACCTCCCATTGCTCCGGTCGAGCCAGTACCGCCCGTATTGCTGCTTGGGAGCACGTTCACGTTCGTCGTGCCGCCCGTATTTGCGCCAGCTCCTGCACGAAGGTTCCCATTATTATAGAAATACATTCCTGCAGCGATTGCGAGCAAGATCACGATTACTGCCAAGACCCACCCTGCAGCTCCTGACCCTGTGTCTGAAGTAACAGCCGGTACAGCAGATGGATTATTTACGATTGTAGCCATACACGTTATTTAGTTATTAATAACAGTAGTACGGTACCGCTTGCGCGATTAAGAACCGATGAACTATTTCTCGCTGGAACGACGTGTGAGTATGAGGGTCTGCTCTTCTTCCACAAGCACCGTGTGTTCAAAGTGAGCGGAGAGAAGTCCGTCTCGTGTGCGATAGGTATATCCATCAGGGCCAAGAATGACGCTTGCTTTGCCTTGATTCACGATCGGCTCGATCGCAAATACCATTCCCGGCAGGATTTCAGTGCCAGTGCCTGGATGCCCTGCATTCGGAATAAATGGTTCCTCATGCACACTGTGACCGACTCCATGACCACCAAGAAGCCGCACGACTGCAAACCCGCCGTCCTTTGCCATGGAATCGATCGCATGCGAGATGTCGCCGATACGATTTCCCGGACGAGCCATCTCGATACCAGCAGCGAGCGCTGCTTGTGTGACGCCGATCAGCTCATGCGCTTTAGGCGAGATCGTGCCCACTGCAACAGTGAGCGCTGAATCCACAAAGTAGCCTTGGTGATCGAGCACCAAATCGAGCCCAACGATATCGCCCTGCTTAAGAATTCGCTCGGCAGATGGAATGCCGTGCACCACTTCGTCATTTATTGAAACGCACAACGTTGCAGGGTACGGACGGCGAGCACCTTCGGGCTTATATCCCTTGAGTGATGTGTTATCACTATTTTCTTTGATGAGTTTCTCTGCAAGTGCATCGAGCTCAAGCGTTGAAACGCCTGGCTTCGCTGCAGCAGCTAGCTGTTCCAATACAGCTCCCAAGCGCTTGCCAGCTTCTATGATTCCCGCCCGCTCTTCAGGCGTTCGTACGATCATAAGTGAGATGAAAGTTGCTCGTACAGTTCAGTCGCGATCTCTTCGGGTGTTTGCTCGCCGTTTATCTCGATGAGCGTTCCCTTCTCTTTGAAGAAGGCAAGCACTGGTTCGGTGCGATTCGTGTATTCATTAAAACGTACCTTGATCTTCTCAGGAGTATCGCTGTCCGGGCGTGCATCAGTCTCATTGCGGCTCAGCTGGCGACGCATCGCCTCATCTTCCGAGACGGCAAGATTGAACGCGACATAGGGACGACCGAGGAATGTCAGCACCTCATCGAATAGTTTCGCTTCCTCGACAGCACGCGCAAATCCTTCGCAGATGATTCCCTCCTGTGGGTCCATGTTCAAGACAGCGTTTTGGAAGAGATATGCCGGGAACCAATGTGGAAAGAGAATGCCGGAGTCATACATCGCGCGGACTTTCTGTCCAAGCGGACTGTCACTATTGCGCAGCTCACGGAACGTATTGCCGGAGGAAAGAGTCTTCCAACCGAGACGTTCAGCGAGGAGCGTCGTCTGCGTTCCCTTTCCAGAACCAGGACGACCGAGGAGGAGCACGGTCTTAAGCGCGTTTTCGTTCATATACTTATGATATCAAACTCACGTTCGTAATCGCACAGGCGATCGCTTCTTTTGCCGCCTCGAGCTCTCCCGGCAAGTTCTCGATCACATACTGCGCCTTTTCCTTGAATGGCACCTCGTCCTCGTATCGCTGCTTGCGCTTTGCGAGCTCATCCTCGCTGATCGGCGCGCGGGCACGGACACGACGCTCGAGCTCGTCCCACGAACCTGCATCGATATACATCAGCGCAAGCTCCTCAGCGGGTAGCTTCTCCTGCACTTGGCGCACGCCTTGCACTTCCATCTCTTTCATCAGGATCTTGCCATTAGCAAGCGCGCTTTCGATCTCTGACTTCGGCGTCCCATAGAAGTTATTCCCGAATTGTGCCCATTCGAGGAATTCTCCTCGGTCGCGCATAGCAGTGAATTCCTCCACGCTCACGAAGTGATAGCTGCTGTTCTCGCTGCCTGGTCGGCGTTCGCGAGTGGTATACGTGCTCGGAAAGAGAATGTCCGGGAACTGCTCATGCACGTATGCCATGAGCACGCTCTTGCCGCTTCCCGTGGGGCCCACGACCAATATGAGTTTTCCGCGCGGAGCAGATGATTCGCTCATTCTTTAATATTCGCGGAGAGAGACCTGCGCGTCAACCTTGCGAACGAGGTCGATGACTACCTGCACAGCGATGAGGAGCGCGGTACCGCCCACGAGGATAGCGCTGATGCCGGTGATGCCCTGAATGATGAACGGGATGACAGCGATGAAGCCGAGGAATACTGCGCCGGGGAAGGTCACGCGGTTCACGACAGTGGTGACGTATTTCTCAGTCTCTTTTCCTGGACGAACACCCGGAACGAAGGCACCAGTCTTTTGAAGGCTGTCAGCCATGCGCTTCGGATCGAACACGATCATCGTGTAGAAGTACGTAAAGAGGATGACGAGGAAGAAGTAAACCGCGCCGTATGCCCAGAGATTTGCAGAGAATGCCGTGTACCAGAGCGATGCAGCTTGCAGACCCTTTACTCCGATCGCTGAAAGTCCGCCAAGGATCATCTGAGGAAGAAGCAAGAGCGAAAGCGCGAAGATGATCGGGATCACGCCAGTCTGAAGAAGACGGATTGGGAGATAGGTCGCGGCGTTGTTCTGCAGCGCTGAACCACGAACTGCACGCGCGTATGCGATCGGCACTGAGCGTTCCGCATCAGACGCCATCACGACGAGATAGAGGACGATGAACGCGACCGCAACGAAGCCGAGATATGCAGGGATGTTCGCAGCAGAAGCAGCGAAGAGCGCCTGCGAGATGCCCGAAGGAAGGCGTGCGACGATGCCCGCGAAGATGATGAGCGAAACGCCGTTTCCGATACCGAACTCAGTGATAAGCTCGCCGATCCACATGAGCAGGATCGAGCCGCCAGCAACGAGGAAGACGTTCGCAGCGAATGCGAGTGATGAAAGCGGGCCGATAATGATTCCCTGTGTCTCAAGGAGCGAGAGGAACGCGACACCCTGAAGGATAGCGATCGGGATAGTGATGAGACGGCTCCACATGATGAACTTCGTGCGGCCTGCTTCACCCTCTTCAGTCTGCATCTCCTTGATCTGCGGGATAAGGAACGTCGCAAGCTGCATGATGATAGACGCGGTGATGTACGGACCGACGCCGAGCATCACGATAGAGAGCTTCGAATAGCCGCCGCCTGAGAAGACGTTCAAGAGTCCGAAGAACTGGTTATTCTGGAAGAACTGCTCAAGACGGCCGTGGTCGACGCCTGGAATCGGGATAGCAGCAAGAAAACGGAACACGACGAGCGCTCCGATAAGGAAAAGGATACGGGTGCGAATCGCAGCATCCGTGAATATGAGTTTGGTTTTGGTGAGGGCTGAGTCAAACATGAGCTTTACTATGCGCCCTTAGGTGTATTTACGCAACTGAACCGCCTGCAGCCTCGATTGCTGTCTTTGCAGCCTCGGAGAAGGTAACTCCGGAGACATTGAGCTTCTTAGTAAGGGTACCAGTGCCGAGGATCTTGACCGGCTGGATGTATCCGCCGCGTGAGCGAACGAGTCCCTTGCGGTGAAGTTCGAGCAAGGTAACGGTTGCGCCTGCATCAAATGCGAATTCGAGCGCAGCGAGGTTAACCGGAACGTAGCTGATAGCCGGACGAACGGTGCGAGAACGGTTCTTTCCGTGACCGCGGAGCTTTGGAATCTTCTTGATGATGTCACGCATCTCTGGGCGCATCTTGCGTCCTGAGCGTGCTGACTGACCCTTGGTACCGCGACCTGAGGTCTTTCCGCGCTTGCCGCCGCGACCCACGCGAGGGCTCGTCATGCGAGCGTGTGCTGGTTTTAGTGTGTTTGATTGCATAAAAGTAGTGGTTACCAGGCTTATTTAGCTTGAAGCTGCTTAAGCGCTTCGACAGTCGCGCGAGCGATGGTGAGCTTGTTCTTCGTGCGAGTGAGAATCTTCGTGACGACGTTCGATACGCCAGCAAGCTCGAGGATCGTACGCATCGCGCTACCCGCAACGAGACCGCGACCGGGAGATGGGATGATCGAGACAGTCGATGAAGCGTACTTTGCAGTTACGTCATGCGCGATCGATCCTTCAGTGGTGCGGTTGACCGTGATCATCGCCTTCTTTGCAGAACGGACTGCCTTGTCGATAGCGAGCGCAGTGTCGCTTCCCTTTCCGAGGCCAACGCCGACGCGTCCTTTGCGATCACCGATAGCAACGGTAACGCTGAATGAGAAACGGCGTCCGCCGGCCATAACGCGGGCCACGCGACGTACGTCGATGGTCACCTGGTCGAACTCGCTGCGCTCGCGAGGAGCACGCTCGCGAGGACGTCCGTTGCCACGACCGCCTGGGCGGCCGCCACGCTGGCGCATGGTGTTCGGTGCAGCTTCTACTGGAGCAGCCTCAGCGACTGGCGCAGCAGTCTCAACAACCGCTTCCTGAGCGACTGGCATAATGTCTGTGTCGGTGGTCATAGTGTCAGTCATAATCGTATTAAAAAGCGAGTCCGCCTTCGCGTGCCGCATCTGCAAGCGTCTTTACCTGCCCAGCGTACATGTATCCTGCGCGATCGAATACGACCGTCGTGATGCCTGCAGCCTTAGCCTTCTTCGCGATCTCTGCGCCGACAGCCTTAGCCTGAGCAGAAAGAGGACCCTTAGTCTCGCGACCATGAGCAGCGACGAGCGTGCGTCCTGCGACATCATCGATAACCTGTGCAGAAACGAACTTGTTCGAACGGAAGATAGCAAGGCGAGGACGCTCTGGAGTGCCAGAGATCTTCGAACGGACTCGAGCGTGACGACGATCGCGAAGTTCTTTCTTGGTGCTGAGTTTTGTTGTTGGAAGTTGAGACATAAATATGATGGACTATGCAGCCTTCTTACCCTGCTTGCGGCGGATAACTTCGCCTTCGTATGCGATACCCTTTCCGAGGTATGGCTCCGGCTTCTTGATCGCGCGAATGTTCGCTGCGAACTGGCCGACGCGCTGCTTGTCTGCGCCTTCGATCGTGATGGTGTTCTTCACGACAGTTGCAGTAAGACCTTCTGGAACTGGCATGATTACTGGGTGTGAGAAACCGACTGCGAACACGAGATCGTTACCCTTAAGCTCCACGCGGTAGCCGACACCAGTAAGGATGAGGTTTCGCTTGAACGGAGTCTCGACGCCTTGCATCATTGCCTTTAAGAGAGCAGCGAACGTACCAGTGAGCGCATGAGAAAGACGGCTCGTATTCTTCGGCGTGATGACGATTCCCTCGGGAGTCACTTCGATAGCGATCGAAGAGTGATACTCCTTCGTGAGAGTTTCCTTCGGACCCTTAACAGTAAGGATGCCGTTGTCCGTGGTTACTTGAACCTTTGCTGGGACTGGTATTGGTTTCTTTGCGAGGCGTGATAGAGGCATAACAGTATTGATTACCAGATCTCGAAGAGGTCTTCGCCTCCAACGCGTACTTTGCGAGCTTCCTTGTCTGAGAGGATTCCCTTCGGAGTCGAGAGGATACGTGCACCCATGCCGTTCTTAACGCCGTGTGCGTCGCGAGCTGGAGTGTAGAGGCGGCGGCCCGGCTTCGAGACGCGCTTTACATCATGGATCTTGTGGTTGCCCTTCGTGTCATATGCGAGCGTAACTTCGAGAATGCGAGGATCCTTCTTTGAAATCTCAACGCCCTGGACATAGCCGAGCTCCTTGAGCTTGTTCGCGATCTCCTGAAGATGCTTCGAATGAGGTACGGAAACAACCTGGTTGCCGATGGCACCTGCGTTCTTGAGGCGAATGATGAAATCTCCGATGCGGTCTGTGATCATAAATATTTAAAGACTACCAAGATGCTTTCTTAACGCCTGGTACCTTGCCTTCGCGTGCGAGCTCACGGAACGTGATGCGAGAAAGGCCGAATGGACGCATGTACGCGCGGCTTCGACCAGAGATAGCGCAGCGGTTCTTTACGCGAGACGGAGAGGAGTTACGAGGGAGCTTCTGTAGGCCCTCAACATCACCAGCAGCCTTAAGAGCCGCGCGCTTTGCAGCGTACTTGGCAACGAGTTTTATTCGTTTTTCATTGCGTGCGAGTTGTGATGTTTTAGCCATACGAAAAAGAGCTCCGAGGAGCGTGCTAGTAATGTATCAGGTTGGAAATAGGCTGTCAAATATATGAAGAACCAGCCCCTCTGCTCCTGGATCCCTAAATGCACCCCAGGTAACGGGATCCGGGAGCAGAGGGGCTGGTTCTACGATATCGGGGGCGTAGTGGTAGAATTTGAGTATGAAAAGGGCTCAGAAAACCATAGAAATAGCAGTTTCTGAAGAAACTGCCTCTATTCTGGAGGAACTTGCTAAACGAGACCACGTTTCCCTCTCCCGAAAAACTACTGAGCTTATCGAACTGGCTCTGCAAGATGACGAAGATCGAATCCTCAGTAAAATTGCTAATTCTCGAGATATTCAGGGAATAAAGTACTTATCTCACGATGAGGCTTGGGGTATAGCTCGTGTTTAACATCAACTCTAATTGATATCATTCGTCGTCTTTTTTACCTCTACCTTCAACTGCTTTTCTCATTTCTTCGGCAGGGTTTATAAATTTAGGAGTTTCAGCATGGAGTTTGGCGACGGCCGCCTCGAGACCTTTTCTTACTTCTATACGAGTAACTTTAGTTGAAGTTGAGAGTACACCTTTTCCTGCCTCTTTCTCAGACATTTCCATATATTCAAGAGGTTCTCCCACCTGAGCAATTTCTACCTTGCCCGTGCGAATACCAAAGGGATGCCCCGTACCACCCTTAAAACTACCCTCTCGTTCGTTATAAATAAGTGGTACGCCCTGACTCTTAGAATGACGGATCATGTATCGATTACCACTCTCCGTATGAATAAAAGCCCGGTCGTCGGGCGCTATCTGAGATGGTAAGACTTTTGAGTTCGATAACTTCAAATTTACCCACTACAGGATTTTCGTATGTTGATTTTTGAGGTTGCGATGGCGGTTTTTCCATATCCGAATTATACCAGTCTTTGTGGAACTGCTATCAGGAAGAACCTAAAACTAAAGCAAAACACTATGTGCTGTTTGGAGGGCTCTCGGAGCGAAGATGACATGTGCGAGCCGTAAGGCGGCTGCGAGCACATTCATCAAGCGAGAGTGAGCTGCTCTTTCAGCAGAAAGAGACAGCGTACCTTCAAACAGCACATAGTGTTTTGTTATTTATTTAGGCGGTTTTGAGAGGAAGGCCGAGGTGGCGGTAGAAGGCTTCTGCCTGCTCCTTGCCCTTTGCTGTGCTAACGAGCGTGATAGCAATGCCGAAGACGTCCTTGAGGTCCTCATCAGCCGTTTCAGGGAAGATGGTGTGCTCGCGGAGGCCGAGGGTGATGTTTCCCATCTTGTCGATAGCGGTAGCGTTAAGGCCGCGGAAGTCACGCGTACGAGGAAGCGCGATGTGCACGAGCTTGTCGAGGAACTCGTACATGCGTGTGCCGCGGAGCGTTACCTGATATCCGACGATATCGCCTTGGCGCATCTTGAACTGTGCGATCGACTGCTTCGCAGCGCGAGCAGCAGGCTTCTGGCCAGTGATGCGGCCGAGACGATCCTGGACGAGCGCCTTGCGGTTCTTGTCTGCCTTACCGACGCCAGTCGAGACGATGATCTTCACGAGCTTCGGAGAAGCCATGTGATTGGTGTACCCGAACTTTTCCTTCAGGGTATCGAATGCGCTTTGCTGTTTTTCTTTAGTAATCATAAAAGTCTAGTTATGCGAGCGTCTTGCCGCTTTTCTTAGCGATGCGGACAGTCTTGCCGTCTTCCATCTTACGTCCGACACGAGTACCCTTCTTGCTCTCAGGATCGAGAAGCATGACATTCGAAGCGTTGATTGCGCGAGGAGATTCGACGATCTGGCCGATATTTCCCTGCGTACCGCGCATATGGCGCTTCTTGAGCGCAACACCTTCGACTACCACCATGTTCTCAGCAGGAATAACCTGATGGATGGTGCCAGTCTTCCCCTTATCCTTGCCGGATACCACTACTACGTGATCGCCTTTCTTGAGTTTCATTTTCATATGCAAATGGATTATACGACTTCAGGCGCGAGTGAAGCGATGTTCTGCCATCCGCGCTCGACGAGGTCGCGTGGTACCGGACCGAATACGCGGTTGCCCTTTGGTCCCATTTCCTTACCCTGCTTCTCGATGATCACGACAGCGTTATCATCGAAGCGGATGTATGAACCGTTCGCGCGGCGGAAGGCCTTGTTCTGGCGAACCACGACAGCCTTATATACTTCCTTCTTCTTAGCTGCCTTGCGAGGCTGCGCAGTCTGGATTGAGACGACGACTACGTCGCCGATCTCAGCGTAGCGGCGCTTTGAACCGCCGAGCACTTTGAAGACGCGCGCAACCGTGGCGCCGGTATTGTCTGCAACTTTAACGATTGTGCGGTCTTGGATCATATATTAATAGGTTATTTTGCAACCGCTTCAGCGGATGATTTAAGCAGCGAGAAGCGCTTGAGCTTCGAGATAGGGCGTGAAGCCACGATCGTTACCTTGTCTCCTACCTGTGCGGTATTTCCCTCATCGTGCACGAGGTACTTCTTCGTGCGGACCTGGTACTTCTTGTACTTCGGGTGCTTCACGTAGCGAGAGACGGCAACCGTCGCAGTATCCTTCATCGCCGTCTTTACGACGACGCCCTGGAATGTCTGTGGTTTTGTTACTTTAGGTTCCATAAATAATTTGTTATGCGTCTCCACGTGCAAGCGCGTTCAACTGAGTAAGTGCGCGTGCGATCTCCTTACGAGCCTTCTTCGGAGCAGCAGCGTCCTTCGGACGGCCACCAGCTGCGATGAAACGGAGCGTACGAAGCTCTTCGCGTTGCTTCATGAGGTGCTCCTGGAGCTGTGCCTCGTTCTTGTCGGTGAGTGTGGTTTTCTTTGCCATATATTATCGGGTTACGATTGAAACCTTAACTGGCAATTTAGAACCAGCACGGCGGAGCGCATCACGAGCGATCGGCTCTGCGACACCATCGAGCTCGAAGAGCACGCGACCCGGACGCGCTTCGAATACGAAGTGCTTCGGATCACCCTTACCCTTACCCATCTTCAGACCAGCTGCCTTCTCAGTGATCGGACGGTCTGGGAAGATGCGGATCCACATCTTGCCTCCCTTACCGGTTACGCGGGTGAGCACCTTACGAGCTGCTTCGATCTGGTTCGAAGTGATGCGTGAAGCGGTCGTTGCCTTAAGGCCGAATGAGCCAAACGCAACAGTCGTGCCACGAGTCTCAGGACGTGCGAGCTTCTCAGGACTCTTGCGTCCAGTCTGCCACTTGCGGTGTTTTACTTTCTTAGGAAACAACATACAGAAATATATTAGCGGGATCCCCCGTTAGACTGACGTGGCGCAGGGCGACCACCATCGCGTGACGGTCCACGACCTGATGGAGCTGACTGCTGGTTCGGCTGTGCCTCCTGAGAGAACTGTTCGCCGAGGTATACCCACACCTTAATACCGATAACGCCGTACGGAAGGTTTGCTTCGTGCTGCGCGTAGTCGATGTTCGCGCGGAAGGTCTGAAGCGGAATACGACCCTTCTTGATCTGCTCGGTGCGAGACATATCTGCGCCACCCAAGCGACCAGACATCACGATACGAATACCGATGACATCACGAACTGCCATGACCTTCTCGACGGTCGACTTCATGACGCGGCGGAATGGCATGCGCTTCTCCAGGCCTTCAGCGACCATCTGTGCGACGACTGCTGCTGAAGTCTCAGGCTGGCGGATTTCCATGATGTCGAGCTTTACAGCGCGGCCATGCATCGGAGCGGCCTTGCGAACGAGGTCAGTAAGTTCCTTGCGGAGCTTCGCTGCATTCTCACCAGAACGGCCGATTACCAAACCTGGGCGTGCAGTGTGCACGAGTACGCGAATCTCGCTCTGTGTGCGCTCGAGTTCGATCTCAGCGACATGCATGCCCTTGAGGCGCTTCTTGAGGAACGCACGAATAGACTCATCGATCTTGATGTTCTCGCGGTAGCTCTTCTTGTCGCCAGCAAACCAACGACTGCGCCAGTCGCGAATGATGCCAAGTCGGTGTGCGTAAGGATGTACGGTGTGTGTCATGGTATTGAAATTTCTTACTTGGCGTCAGCTGAAAGCTGTACCTTGATGCGGCTCTTGCGGTGACGGATAGGTGCCCCACGACCCATAGCACGAGGCATCATGCGTACGATCATGCCAGCGCTATCTACGGTGATGTTCTGCACACGAAGGGTTTCGACATCTTCGCCGAGATTCTTTGCATTTGCAGCTGCAGACTCGATGAGCTTCTTGATCGGCATAGAAGCACGCTTCGGAAGGAACGAGAGCGCAGCGATCGCATCAGCGACCTTCTTACCCTTAACGAGCTCCGTAACGAGACGGACCTTGCGAGGCGATTGATTGTGGCTCGTGAGTTCAGCTTTCATACCTTATTTCTTCTTAGGGGCTGCCTTAGCTGCTGGAGCTGCCTTTGCGGCCTTAGCTGCAGCGATTTCAGACTGCTGCTTCTTCTGCTCGAGCTCCTTCTGCATCTTACCGCCGTGACGAACGAACTTCTTGGTTGGAGAGAATTCTCCAAGGCGGTGGCCGACCATATCTTCAGTGACGAGCACTTCGACATGCTTCTGGCCGTTATGAACGCCGAACGTGAAGCCGACGAATTCAGGAGCAATCTGGGAGCGACGTGCCCATGTCTTAATAACCGCGCTAGACGACGGTTTTCCTGCGAGTGATACTTTCTTCATGAGCTTTACGTCCACGAAGGGTCCTTTTTTGAGCGATCGAGGCATGAGTAGTTAAAAGCCCGCTCCGGCGGGATAGGTAAAATCTATACGAAATAAGACGCCGTGTCAAATGGTGAAGCTAAGATGATGCTTTCGCCCTAAAATTATGGGCCTACGCACCGCTTGAGCTTCGTCATTTCCCAATCGAACGTATAATTGCTTATATGAGTCCCCAAACCCGCACCTTCCTTTATATAGCAATTGTAGCCGTAATTATCCTTATTTTAGGCGGTATTGCGTGGTTCTTCTTTATAAAAACTCCACAGAATTCGCAAAACGGTACCACAGCAACTTCTAGCAACCCATTTGGTGGCACTTCGGGCACCACGGGCGGAAATATTGCTGATGCAGGCGCCCCAGCGAGCAAATACGAAGATCATGGTAAATATTATGATATCGACCTGCAATATCCTTCTGCGACACCGCTCGCGAGCACCGCAGGAGCGCAAGCAGATGCGAAAGTGGTGCAAATCTTGAAGGATTTCTCGACTAATGCCGCGGCAGGATTTAAAAGTGATAGCGGCCTCGACAGCCTGACCGCTGAAGATATCAAGATGCAGGGCCTCGATTCAGGTCGAAAGTATGCTTTTTCGGATACGTACCAATATTACAGCTCGCCAAAGACTGTTTCCTACCTCTTCTCGGTCTACAGCGACACGCTCGGCGCTCATCCGAACAGCTACTTCGAGGCGTTTACCTTTGATGCGAAAACAGGCCAAAAACTAGCCCTTTCGAACCTCTTTGCTCCTGGTTCTTCGTACTTAAATACATTGAGCTCTCTCACTCGCGCGAGCATCACGCAGCAATTAGGTGCTGACGGCGATACCGACATGATAAGCTCAGGCACTGCCCCAAGCGCGGACAACTTCCAGGATTTCGTCCTTGATGGCAGCAATCTTGTTATCTACTTCCCTCCATACCAGGTCGCCGCATACGCGGCAGGTCCGCAGACCGTAAAGATTCCCCTTTCCCAGCTCTCCAGCATTCTAAATCCATCGTATAAGTAGCTAAAACAAGTAGTACAAATAGAAAAACCCCGCTTGTTCCGTCCCGAGAGGGTGGGCTCAGGAACAAGCGGGGTTTTTCTATTTGTGTGCTTAGCGCTTCTTTCCAACCTTGCGGCGAGAAACGATGAACACGTTCGAGTACTTCTTCGGCGTACGAGTCTTCTGACCCTTTCCAGTTGGCTTACCCCACATACTCTTCGCGCGGCGGAGACCACGTCCCTGGCGTCCTTCACCACCTCCGTGTGGGTGATCGACTGGGTTCATTGCAGTACCACGAACAGTTGGGCGGATACCCATCCAGCGTGAACGACCTGCCTTACCGATATTTACGAGACGCTGCTCTTCGTTACCGACAGTACCAACCGATGCGTAGCAGAGATCTGAAACACGGCGGATTTCGGTTGAAGGAAGCTTGATCTGAGTGTATCCCGCATCATGAGCGACAACTTCAGCAGCGTTACCTGCAGAGCGAGCAAGGCGAGCGCCTGCGCCAAGCTTGAGCTCGATGTTGTATACGAAGGTTCCTGATGGAATCTTTCCGATCGGAAGGCGGTTGTTCGGCTTAACCGGAACGTTTTCACCCACGATGAATGAATCTCCGACCTTCATATCCTTCGTTGCGAGGACATAACGGCGCTCTCCATCTGCGTATACGACACGAGCGATGAAGCCGGTGCGGTATGGATCATACTCGATGGTCTCAACCTTCGCTGGGATGTTCATCTTGTTGTACGAGAAGTCCACGTCGCGGAAGCGTTTCTTGTGTCCACCTCCCTGATGACGAGTGGTGATGCGGCCCTGGTTGTTGCGGCCAGCACGATCCTTCTTCGTCTTCAAGAGACTCTTCATTGGCTTGTCGCCTGAGAGGACACCGCGATATGTCACGGTTGTCATGTGGCGACGGCTCTTGGATGTTGGTTTGTACGTTTTCATATATCAGATGCTATGCAAACTGGATGCTCTCACCCTTGTTGAGGTAGACATATGCCTTGTGGCGAGCAGCACGGACACCGAAACCGCGGCGGGTACGGAGTGCCTTGCGCTTTGCTGGAAGGTTCACCATGCGAACCTGGCGAGGAGTCACATTGTAGATGGTCTGGATCGCTGCAGCGACCTGAGGCTTCGTCGCATTCGCAGGAACCTTAAACACGTAGACGCCGTTTTCAGTGCCGATAAGTGCCTTTTCAGAAAGCCATGGCGCGCTGAGCACAGTGTGCTCACGTCCGTCTACCGACTTCTTGATTTCCTTTGCAGGAGTCTTAGCCGGAGCTTTCTTTGTATTCTTTTTTGTTGAGAAGAGTGCCATAAGTCAATATATTATGCAGCCGCGTTCGGGAGGCGAGCCTTCAACACCTCAAATGCCTCTGCAGGATTCTCGATGATGAGGAACTTCTTGTCCATGAGGTCGACCGTGTTCAAGTTGCGGACTTCTTCAGAGATCATGCTGCCGATGTTGCGGAAGCTCTTTTCTGAAGTGACATCCTTCTTCACAAGTGCGATGACTGCTGCATTAACGCGCTTGGTTGCGAGTGTCGGTGCTCCAGCTGCTGCTGCGATAGCGACAATCGCTGCGCGAGCATCGCGGGTCTTAGGCTCAGCGAAATCGAACTTGTTCACGAAGATGATCTCTCCTTCCTTAAATTTCTTTGAAAGGACGGCGCGAAGTGCAGCAACGCGCATCTTCTTGTTGATCTTTACGGTGTAATCACGTTCAGCACGAGGACCGTGAGTGATACCGCCAGAGCGCCAGATCGGAGAACGGTTCGAACCGTGACGAGCACGTCCAGTACCCTTCTGCTTCCATGGCTTCTTGCCGCCGCCGGATACTTCGCCGCGGAACTTCGTGTTCGCAACGGTTGGACGAGCATTCGCACGCATACCGACGTATACCTGGTGGACGAGGTCTGCATTCCAATCAGCGCCGAAAAGTTCAGCTGGGAGAGCGATGGTGCCTGTTTCCTTGCCGGATACGTCCCAGATCTTCGCTTCGAGTGCGACATCAGCTTTAGGAGCCTTCTTTGCTGGAGATGTTTTAGGTGTAGTTGCCATATATAAATTACTTAGAGGTTATCTCCACCACCGATCCTGGTGAGCCAGGAATAGCGCCTGAAACGATGATTTCTCCCTTGGCTGCGTCGATATGAAGGATCTCGAGATTCTTCACGGTGATACGGTCAGAACCCATGCGACCTGCCATGCGAAGACCCTTCGCAACGCGACCTCCGGCACGACCACCACCACCGATAGAACCTGGCTCACGTTCAGAGTGCTTCTGACCGTGCGTGCGGCGACCGCCATGGAAACCATGGCGCTTGACCACGCCAGCGAATCCGCGACCGCGAGAAGTACCAACGACGTTCACACCGTCGCCAACAGCGAAGGTATCAAGGCCGATCTCAGTACCAACCGTCAAATCTCCCAATTCTGCAGGATTTTCAACGCGGAATTCCTTGATGACCTTAAAAGCCTTGCCTTTGAGGTGGCCAAGGACTGCCTTAGTAAGGCGCTCTGGCTTGTTCTGGACGTCAAAACCGACCTGAACAGCTGAGTAGCCGTCGGTCTCTGGAGTCTTCACCTGGGTAACGGTAATAGGGCCGGCCGTAAGGACGGTTCCAGCCTTAACACGACCGTCCTCTTGGAAGATCTGTGTCATGCGGCCTTTGCGGGCGAGGATGAATTTCATAGGTAAAATAAAATGCGCTCAATGGCGCAGGATTCCCTTTGGAATCCTTGCAATTGGTCCGGCCGTCAGCCGTACGTAGCGTTTCAAGCACTATACGGGAACCCGCAGAAATACGCAAGTCGAGAGATTTTTCTCTGTTATTCCCCTTTCTGGGCCGACTAACCCGTCATACTTAATAGCGTGCGTTTATCACAACCAACAATGCCAATATGGAACCATTTAAGACAAAAATTATCAATAGAATCCAGATAGAATCAACACTTTACATCGAATATGAATGCATTCTCCCGCAGCATATATCGAGATTCCTGCTCCCACTAGCTTATATCTATGAACGTGGGCCAGAGTTAGCGAGAGTTCTCCAAGAGGCTACTTTCCAAGAATTTGAGGCGATACTTCCAAAACCTAGCCCTTTCTTCTCACTAGAGACTTAAGGCCTACCAAAAGTGCCAATACACCAACCGCAACGAATATCATCATGCAATTGCGTGCGCCCATGAGGAGATTGTTGGAAGTTGCCACGACATCGAGATTTTCTGTATTAACGATTGGAGAGAGCGACGAAAGCTCGGCAAAACCGACAGCGCCCAGCATGGTGCAAGCCACCCCTGCCACGACCAGCTTCCAATTAATAGCCTGACCTGGCACCCAATTCTTAGGAGCGTCCTCATGCACGATCACTCGCGTAGAGTCTTGCGAACGCAAGATGGCATAGAGCATCGCCAAGGCGCCCGCAGAGGCGAGGAGGTAGAGCTGCATGGTAGGTTCGGAGAAGAACGCGTTGAGTTGGTTTAAGAATACGTGCATTACTAGTGAGTATACAGCATCAGTACTGGTATACTGATCCCAATGAATATGGAACACGTGAACTTTGGGCCCAAAGTAAACAAGGGAACAGAAAAGGCAGAAACCTCCGAGACTCCCACCGAAGGATTTAATCTTTTGAAAACAAAGATGGGCGTGGATCTTTCCGTGGCAACAGTCCTCCAGCCATTACTTACCAAGATGAATCTCGATATCACGGATCCAGGCATACAATACGGGCTCACTCGTGATGAGGCGATCCAGATCATTACATTAACCCGTAAAAATTCCGAGAAAACTCCTGAAGAGCGGGCGTCAGACAACGTTAAAATTCAAAACATTCTCCTAGACTCGATCAATAGGGATATCGCCCAGGCAGCATAAAACAAAAACCGCCCATTGCTGGGCGGTTTTTGTTTTAGTCTTCGCGTTCGCTTAGACCATCTTCACGTCGATGGTGACACCAGACGGAAGGTTGAGGTTCGTGAGCGCTTCGATCACCTTCGGATTCGGCGACATGATGTCGATAAGGCGCTTATGAATACGCATCTCGAACTGTTCGCGTGAGTCCTTATCGATGAAAGAAGAACGGTTCACGGTCCAACGCTTGATCTCTGTCGGAAGCGGTACTGGACCAACGATCTTCGCATCAAAGCGATTCGCGGTGTCCATGATCTGCTTCACGGAGAGGTCGAGGATCTTGTGCTCGTAGGCACGCACACGGATCCGGAGCTTTGGCTCTGCGACAGCACCTGCCTCTTTCTTCGGAGCTTTTTTAGTTGCGGTTGCCATACGGGTCAAAAGATCGAATAAGATTAGGCAACAATCTTCGTAACAACGCCGGCGCCGACAGTACGGCCACCTTCACGGATAGCGAAGCGGGTGTTGTCCTCAAGAGCGATCGGAGAAGTGAGCTTTACCTTGAAGGTAACGGTATCACCTGGCATAACCATCTCCTTTCCATCTGGAAGAGTCACTTCACCGGTCACGTCAGTCGTACGAACGTAGAACTGAGGCTTGTAACCAGAGAAGAATGGCGTATGGCGACCTCCCTCATCCTTAGAAAGGATGTAGACTTCTGCTTCGAAGTCAGTGTGAGGCGTTACCGAGCCAGTCTTCGCAAGCACCTGACCGCGATGGACATCGTCCTTCTTGGTTCCGCGGAGGAGAATACCAGCGTTGTCGCCAGCCTGTCCTTCCTGGAGCTGCTTGTTGAACATCTCGATACCAGTGATGGTGGTCTTAGCAGTTGGCGCCATACCGACGATCTCAACTTCTTCACCAACCTTCACCATACCGCGCTCGATACGGCCTGTTACCACAGTACCGCGACCTTCAATAGAGAAGATGTCTTCGATCGGCATGAGGAACGGCTTGTCAGTCTCACGAACTGGGTCTGGGAAGTATGAGTCCATCGTATCGACGAGCTCCTTAACCTTCAAAGCCCATGGGTCCTCAGCAGAGGTTGCTTCGAGAGCCTTGAGGCCAGATCCCTTAATAACTGGAGAGTCGGTAAAGCCCTGCTTTGCAAGGAGTTCCTTGATTTCCTCTTCGACGAGGTCAACCATGTCAGCGTCATCGACCATATCAACCTTGTTGAGGAAGACGATGAGCTTCGGCACACCGACCTGCTTTGCAAGAAGGATGTGCTCACGGGTCTGAGGCATTGCGCCGTCAGTCGCAGCAACCACGAGTACTGCGCCGTCCATCTGGGCAGCACCAGTAATCATGTTCTTGATGTAGTCAGCGTGACCTGGAGCGTCGATGTGAGCGTAGTGACGCTTTGGCGACTCGTACTCCGAGTGGTGAAGCGCGATAGTAATACCACGAGCCTTTTCTTCAGGCGCGTTGTCGATGTTCTCGACCTTCTCCACGCGAGCCTTGTAGCCCTTGTCAGAGTTGAGGTTAAGAACATTCAAGATAGAAGCCGTGAGCGTGGTCTTTCCATGGTCAACGTGACCGATGGTACCTACGTTCATGTGCGGCTTGCTGCGATCGAATGCATCTGCTGCCATATGTTTGTAAAGTTACAGTAAATTGACTTTATAAATGCCAGTGCGCCTGCCTGTTCTTTTACCCGAAAGCAAAGAATGACAGGCAACCAAGGCGTCGAAGGGCAAACCCGCGTGCGTCTTTGGCTGCTCTTCTCAAAGATATGGTCAGGGACAGCAAAAAGAACGCAGTTCTCGCGTTATGGTTAAAGGTACACGCCGAAAAGCCAAAGGTCAAGGATTAATGATGACCTGCCCCATGGTCGCTTCCGCCACCTCCGCCACTGTGCGCTGCAGCCTGTTTAGGCTTATGATCGCCCCCGCCCTTGCCCAACTTCACTCCCAAGAAACCGAATGTTTCGTTTGCCCAATCTTTGATTCCGCCCTTAAAGAAGAACTCGATCGCTGCTTTCATTACTAATCCGTCTATGACAGCAAACGAGCCTATGTAGGAGAGTCCGCTGAGCATGGTCAGACCAACCGCTCCCAGTCCCGCTGCACCCACTACAGGAGCTCCCCATGTAGCGCCAATTCCCCATGCCAGTGCCGCGACCCCTCCCACAGCCAATGCACCGACTGCTGCCTTACCAGCCAACTTCTGACCGCCAAATATGAATTTGGAGATCTTTTCGCGTGTATTCAAATCCTTCGGATCCTTGCCTTCCCAAGAGCGCTTTTTCTTACCTTCTTCAGTCTTTTCTCCCGATTCATCTTTTTTATCGCCCTTCTCTGCAGCACTATCTTCCTTGCTTTCCGGTCCTTTTTCAGCACCTCCCTCCGGAGTCTTTTCTCCCTCTTTTCCTTCTTTGGATTCCGATGATTTTATATTCTCCAGCTTATACGAGACTGAATTAATCTTGCTTGTTTCAGGTTGTTTTGGCGCATTCTCTTTATTGGTTGCGGCTTCTGCCATCCGCGCCTTCATTTCCTTGAGCCGTTCATCCAGTCGGATCATCACTGGATTCCTCGCACCCATAACGCCAGCGGCTTCTTTCGAGTTATCTGGCATCTTTCCGAGAGCAGACTTTATGGCAATCGTGAGGTATGGATCAGACGTCTTCACGCCTTCTTGTCCGGGAACTTCGGGCGCTTCAGCAGCGTCTGCTTTTGTTGGCTCTGCTTCTGTAGGTTTCTTTATTGTGAAGTGATAATCAGGAGGAATGGAATATTTCGCATCCTTTGGCTCTGTTTGCTCATTTGAATTTTCAGACGGAGCCCGCACTTCGAAAGAAGGTTTGCGAGGAGGTTTTTCAGACATACATACAGCTTAGCAGATGCAAAAACAAAATAAGCCTTAGAGGGCGAAATTAGATTTTGTTAAAACTGTCGAGCTCGATACTGCAGAATCCATTTGAATCTCTAGACTGATATCAGGGATACGGTCACCATCGGTGTCGCCTCTCAATTCGATTACTTTTGAAACGACTTTTCCCGTTGAATTATCCACCTTCGAGAAATTTGCAGTTATCAATTCTCCGGCACGACCCGAAAAATCATCTTGTTCTCCCATGAATACGAACGCTTGATCACCTGGAGTAGTTGTGTCCGCATCAATCGCAGAAAGATCTATCTTGTCTCCTTGTGTCGGATTGAAATCCTGAATATCTGTATTGTTCGTTTCTTCCTCTGACAAGAATTTAAAAACGTCTGCTCCTGCACCTCCTTCTAGGCTATTATCTCCAATGCCTCCTGAAATAACATCATCTCCGGCTCCCCCACTAATGTCATCATCTCCTGGTCCTCCCCAAATCGTTTCCGTCCCATCACCACCCTCGATAATGTCATCTCCAGGGCCACCATCAATGCAGATTGGACCGGTTGGCACTCCAGGCTTTACGATAATGATATCTGGACCACCACTACCTGCAACGGACTTTTTTCCCGTTCCCAAATAAAGAGTTCGTCCTTTCTTCACATCTGTTGTATCAATCGACACGTTCATTACTCCATTTCCTGCATCCGCATAGTCATATTTCCCAGCGTCGGCATCCGTAATGTGGAACGTATTTACTCCGTCGACCGGTGGACAATTTGAGGAGTGCGGTGGCGTAGCAGCACTGATCCTTTTTGAAGACGTAGTAGCTACTGGATTGGTTGATTTTTCTGAATCTCCAGTTGACACGCTAGTGATGATTTTATTATTGGCCGTGCTTTCTGGAGATTTATTGACTGGTACTGGACTGGATGTAGCGATTGGTTGTGTAACTGCTGCAGGTATCTTCTGGTTTATATTAGAACCACTAGTAGTAACCGTGGGTGCAGCATGATGCACTCCTAATGCAGATTCTTTTACATACCAACCTACTCCTCCCGTCACCAGAATCACTCCCACCGCAACAGCAAGCAAAATAAATTTCTTCATGTTCTTATTGTACACGCAAAAGCCCCGTTTAAACGGGGCTTTTGCGTGTACAATAAGAACATGAAGAAATTTATTTTGCTTGCTGTTGCG
>JARIGM010000023.1 GCA_029288865.1 Candidatus Kaiserbacteria bacterium | reverse complement strand
ATGCGACATTGCTCGTGATGGAAGATCCCGAAACGGGTTCGACCATGATGGATATCGCACGCGTGCTGTCCGATGCGAATTTCCGCGCACTTAAACTCTCACGCAGTCTGAATCCGGTCGTGAATCAGTTCTGGAACGAGATCGCGACGAAGGCAGGCGGCGATGCATCACTCGAGAATATTGTGCCGTACATCACGAACAAGTTTGACGACTTCACAGCAAACGACTTCATGCGTCCGATCATCGGTCAGCAGAATTCATCGTTCAATTTCCGTAATGTCATCGATACCAAGAAGATCTTGCTCGTGAATCTCTCGAAAGGACGTCTTGGTGAGCGCAATGCGAACTTACTCGGTCTCATTCTCGTCGGCAAGCTCTTCATGGCAGCACTTTCCCGAGCGGATAATCCGCGCGGAAACTTCCCGCCGTTCTATTTCTATATCGACGAGTTCCAAAACATCACCACAGATTCCATCCCAGGTATTCTTTCGGAGGCTCGAAAGTACAAACTTTCTCTTACGATTGCTCACCAGTACCTCGCGCAAATAGATGAGAAGATTCGTGATGCAGTCTTTGGAAACGTGGGGTCCATGGCAGTGTTCCGCGTGGGTGAAGAGGATGGTGAATTCTTTGCGAAGCAATTCGCACCGGTTTTCGATGCGCCCGATTTCATTAATGTCGAAAACCGCAACGCCTATGTGCGCATCCTCGCAGGAGGTGTGCCGCAAAAACCCTTTAATATCAAGACATTAGATCTGGGCCCTGGAAATCCTGATCAGATAGACGACCTGCGCGAGCTGTCGTATCTCACATACGGCCGTGATCGTGCCACCATTGAAAACATGATCCGGACAAAATATTTGTCGTAAGAACACGTATGGCATTTTCTTTTGATAAGCTACCGCAAAACAGTGCGCCCAAGGATGAGCAGCGGCGCATGAAGACTGATGCTTTTCATGAAAAGCAGAAGGAAGAAAAGCTTTCGGAAACTCAGGAAGAGGATACTGCTCGGCTCGAAAAGATAAAACTGGACAGGGAAGCGGAGCTTTTCAATACAGTTAGTCCAACGATGGAGCGCGTCCTTGCATCTGGCAAGGCAGGTCCGGAGAGCAGGGCTCGTTTCGAAACGCTGATGGCGCGGGCAAAGCTCATGTTTGGCGATAACCCTGAAGCTTCCACCCCGACGGCTCGTGCAGAGGCGTGGCGTAAAGAAAATGCGGAGCTCGGAAAAAGCGATAAGCAGATCCAGAGCCTGCGTCGAGCGGAGCGCATGCAGGACGAACGATGGGCGTATAAGAATTTTGAGAACAAATATCTCGAGGCGTATGCGGCGCATCTTAAGGTAAATCCATTCGAGCGCTCGCGGCGGGAACTTTTCAAGACGAAAGAATCAGTCGAGCTGAATAAGCTTAAGGATGAGTATTATGCTGCTCGTCTCAATTTCCTACGGCAGTTCGAAGATAAGAAGAGTGTTGAGATAGAGGAAAAGCAGGAACAGGTATATGCTTTGCTTCGTGAAGCCCGCATGAAAAATGAGAGCATCTCAGATGTTGAGATCGAGGATCTTCGAACGAGACTGGAACAAGAATTCGGGCTTCCTGAAGCGCGACAGAAAGTAAAAGGCGAGGTTGCCATGGAGCGCGTATTGCTAACCAAGAACTTCTTGGAGCAAAATAACAAAGCGCGAGCAGAACGATTCAGTTATGTCCAGAAGCTCGGATTCGGAAAACTTGCCTCTACGCTCAATCGTCTCGGATCAAATATTCAGGGTCTCATGGACAAGGTGCCGCTGAAAATCGGTCCGCGAGTCGGCAAAGTGCTTCGGTCGGTACTGATCGCGTCTGCCATCGTGGGAGGGACTACGGCGACAACTGCGGGAAGTCTTCCTGTGACTGGCGTGCTCATCGCCCTCATCTCTGCAAAGAGCCTGGCAATGGGTGTGGCGTCAGCCGCCGTCGGAGAGGGCGCCGGAGCAGGCTATAAAAAATTCATTGGACAAGAAGCGCAGCAGGATGCCCAAAAGAAGATCTCCAACTATGGAGATCTCGAATCATGGACTCCTAATGACCTCTCGAAGAAGGATAAAGAGTATAAGAAACTTGAATCTCGAGCGAGTGAAGATACTCTCGATCGAAAGACCGCCTGGGTCACGTCCGGGGTTACTATCGCTGCTGGTTTTCTCGGAGGACGCATCCTCTCTTCCTCAGCTCTTGAAAATCTCGCTCCTGTCAAAGAACTCGTGGCGCTGGTGGGTGGCGGCGAAGCTGAAGCGCTGATCGAGCACGCAACATCCGTCGCAGGTTCGGCAGAGCATGCGGCAGGTGTGGTTGACGACGCAAAGGATGCTCATGAGCATCTAAGCACGGCCGTGCATCACATCGCGAACGCTACTGAAGCCGAGAAATCCCATCATTATTACGAAGGTTCGGAGCATCCAGCCGACATCGACGCACGCGAAGACATGTTACAAGCTGATATAACTACATAATCGTATGTCCCTCTCTCCCCATCAAGACGATCTTCTGAAAGCCCTCCAGCTCGAGGAGCTCTCACCCACAGACCAAGAGAGTATCCTCCTTGAGATGGAAGACCTCATCACGCAGGGAACTATGATTCGACTTATTGCGCTCATGGACGAGCCGACGCTGACTCAATTCCAGAAACTCTTGGATACAGAGGCTTCTGAGGAGCAGATCGACGGATTCATAAAGCAGCATGTTCCAGATGCGGATAAAGCCCTGCAGGACACCATCGAAGAGTTACGAGATGACATACTGGCAACAACCAGCAAAGAACATGTGGAGTGACTGGGCCGAGCTTTGACGTTCCTTATTTTAGGTGTGGAAAACCGCATGTCGCACCTCTTATGCGGCCGTGGCCGTGCTACCATTAAAGACATGACCCGGACAAAATATTTGTCATAATTATTTATTCTGTCACTATGAAAAGTTTTAACAGTCCTCCATCTCCAAAAAAGACCCCCGAGAAACAGGAATCAAGGCCGTCTCCGGTTAATCCCAACAGCAAGATTCACAATAATCCGAATAGGAACAAAGCAATAGAAGCTGCGCAGGCGGATTTTGTAAAGCGAAAAGAAGAGAAGGCTGCTGGAAATACAAGAAAATCACGTTTAAGACCAGCTTCAAAGAAATACGGACCAAAGAAGGGTACTCTTGAAAAGCAAGCTCAAGCAATCGCTCACGATCCTTGGGTACAGGCTTCCGAATTGCCTGCGTTTAGCGCCGGGAATGATTCCTATGGCGCCGTGGACTATGTTCCGCAAGCCGGAGCCGGAGAAGAGTCAGGTGTAGACCTTGTCCCCCAAGAGGCAATCCCGGCCGAAAAGCACCCTGCACCGAGTACAGGATTCGTATTAGTTCCGGGTACCGATTTTGTGCTGAAAAATAATGATGAAAATATTAAACCACCAGGAAGAGATATTATAGTTAGGGATAAAGGGTCAGAGCTTGCGCCACTCGTTCGTCCGGTACATGAAGAATCAAATCAGTCTAAGATTGAAACGCATCCAGCAAAGGAGGATCTGTTGAATCAGACGCTTGAGCACGGCCCGCTTCTTCGCGAGAAATTATCCAAAAAAGAATGGTGGGAGACACTTTCTGCTGTTGTCGCAAAATTCGGTCCCCATAAAAAAACCAACGCGGAAACGCAACCTCAGCCGAAAACCGAGAGCAAGGAAAAGAAAAAGACAATAATGGAGCGCATCTTGGCATTCTTTGGTATGCTGCGTGGTCGCAACAAAGCTCGAGCCGAAAAGCTCGGCCCTGCGCAGAAATCGGTGCATGACACTATCATGGCAAAATCGTTTAAAGGTAAGAAGCGCGATTTGTTGGCGCTTGGTTTGGCTATCGCATCTGGACCAGCACCTCTCGGTGTCGGAATCGATGCTTTGCAGCAACTGAAACCGATTAATCAGCAACCAACAGCGGAACGGAAGTTGCCAGGACTTGATGCAATCAAGAAAGGTCCCCAGGCATCAATGGAACGACCAATCGTACAGATACCGGGAGCGAAATTCGAGCTCAAGGAAGGACAAGGCGCAGGCGAACTTATCTATCAGATGCAGCAGAGCCTGAAACATGTGAGCGGTATTGAAAACACAGACTTTGGCAAAATGCTTCTGCACAAGGATCCTAATCTTCTTGCCGAACAACTTGGTTTCCCTCTCAATAATGCGCAAGGGTATATGCAGCCAGGCGATTCTCTCGAATTTAATGGTACCAGCCTGATCTTCCATCGAGTTGATAAGCATCGCGGTCCGCAGGATGTGACGATCTTGCAAGTGGAAAAAGGTGCTACTCACGTGGTAACGCATCGTGAACAGCTCCGCGAAAAGCTGGGCGTGCATATGCCGCAGGGAGCCGAAATTAAGTGGGGTCAAGGAACTGCTGCCTATCGTACCGCGGCTGCAGCTACGACAGAAACACCTGCTGCAGCACCGTCTCCGCGTGAGGTACCACCAGCGCCGACGCCTGCTCCAGTCGTGGCTACTGCTCCGGCAACGATGCCCGAATCGCCGTACCATGTCCGCTCGATGAGCGTGAAGTACAAGACTGAAAATGTGCCGCCTGCTGCACCAGCGAATGATACAAGCGAAGCAGCAGCAAACGCCGAAACTGCTCGCGCGAATCAGGAGCAAGTAGCCGGTCATCCGATTCCTGAAACCGCATCCACGCGGCCAACCAACCCACTTTCAATTGATCCGAATGAAATCGCTGCTCGCTTGGATAGAGAACAGACCGAAGGCAAACCCGCGTTCCCCAGCCAATCGCCGTTTAATCCCACCGAGACCGTAACCCAAGCGCCAGCAGCGTCGGCCTCAGTGTTAGAAACTGCTGCAGCTCCTGCTACGTCAGCAGAGGCGAGTGCTACTTCTGGAATCCCGAGCATTGACGCAATGCGAGAATCCTCGACATGGAAAACCTTCAAGGGAGCACCTGCGACTGATGTTCTTGATCAGCCAGGAAGTTCGAATCCTTCGGATCCTAGTAATGCGTTCCGCATGGATCTCTTCAAGGTACTTTGCGCATCCGGAATTACTCCAAATGGCGGAGAAACGTCCGAAGCATATGTACAGCGTGCTCAGGAAGCAATTGCGAATCATCAATCGGATCCAGCTTCTGTCTATCAAGTCAGTGATACTGAGTTTGTGGTGCGCGGCGGGGACGACCAATCGGAACGATATCTTGCGAACTTCCTCTTGCAGCAATATGCAGCTGGCAATGATAGCGTGAAGGTCATCATCCAAGGCAAGAGTTCGAACTATGTCTCGTATTACACCTCAGCAATAAATGGAGGAACTTTTAATCATCTAGATCCGTATCCAGGGAAGATCCCTTCAGTAACAGGCGCGAAAGAAATATTCTAATTATGACAACACAAACCGATCTCATCCGTGCGCTCGAAATGGACGCATTGCCAGTTGAAGAACAGGAATCACTCCTTTCGGAGCTTGACGATATTGCGTTTGAGCAGACATTGATACGTATTCTTGAAAATCTTGATGATTCAAAAGCTGAAGAACTCGAGCACATGCTCGAACGAGATCCATCTGATGAAGAGGTAGGAGCTTTTTTCAAGACTCACGTAAAGAATCTGGACAAGTTGCTCAGCGAAACCATGGATGATCTAAAAAGTGATCTACTTGCGAAGAAAGAAAATTAATACCAATATGAATGAACAAATGAACGTAACGGGAGTCGGAATCGCAGTCGCCCTCGCCGTGCTTATCGCCGGCGGATTGCTATTCTTCGGGCCTGCGATATTTTCATTATTTAACCATCAGACGTCGACGCAAGCAGCTGCGACGACGCAACCTAATACGCCAGTAACAACAACTATGGACGATCAGAATAACCAGACAGCAGCAACGAGCTCAGTTCCCAATGTACCAGCGAACGTAACCGAATTGATGGGAAAGGACATGGTCGTCGGTACGGGTGCTGAAGCGAAAGCTGGAGACACGGTAACGGTGAACTATGTCGGAATGCTCACGAATGGGCAGGTGTTTGATGCCTCTGCGAATCATGGAAGCACCGGGTTTACGTTCAAGCTGGGAGCAGGTCAAGTAATTAAAGGATGGGATCAGGGAGTTGCCGGTATGAAGGTGGGAGGCAAGCGCGAGCTTATCATTCCTGCATCGCTGGGATATGGAGCGCAAGCGATCGGCTCGATTCCTGCGAACTCAACGCTCGTGTTTGAAGTTGAATTAGTAAACGTGCAGCCAGGTCAATAATTTTCGACAAGACAAAAAAGAACGCCCCGGGATAAATCCTGGGGCGTTTTTGTTAGTAAGGTGCAGCGCTTTTACATCATTGGACTGGCGGAACCGGTGGTGCCGGCGGCGGACCGTCTTGCGAATCGGACTGCTCAGAAGACGAGCTGGCCGATTGATCAGCCCATGAAGCCTTCGTCGGCTCGTCGGGCCGTGTGAACACAATCTTGCCATTATTTTTGGCAAGCTCACGCTCGGCCCACGAGGTCGACATCTGGTGATATCCAGCGGCGTCGGCCGTCATGCAGCCTTGCGCAACAGCGTGTTGCATGGCGAACGTCGTATTGACGCCACCAGCTCCGCCGAGCGAAGCAGCAGCAGCCCCTTCATTCAGACCGGCACCGACGACTTCCTTCGAAGCCGCTTTGGCTCCAACTGCGGCCAGATCGAGCTTGAACCCGATGGCCTCGCCGAAGAGTCCGGGCAGGAAGTTGTTCCAGCCGAAAGCGAGAGCTGCAACCCAGGGATTGGGTTGGGTCTTCTCGCCGTAGTCTCGGCAACGAGGTTCGACGACGGTCTTCTGATGAACGACGTCGGCCTCTGTGACGGCATGCGTTTCACCATACCCGTATTTCGTAACGCCGAGATCGACGTGCTCATATGGGTTGGCGCATGCGCTGAGCCCGAGCATTCCCAGAAGGGAAATGCCGACGAGGGTTTTTTGGATGTTGAGCATGAGATGCTCCTTTCCTTGCTTAAGTTGATGTTTAGAGCGGATTCACTCTAGATACTTTATAGCACCATGAGTAGTATTTGTCAAGCGCATCGGCAGGCAAATGACTCTCCCGTGGCTGTCCGCGGGTTGCAGGAATCTGGTTGTCCTGTACCGTTGTAAAATAAGGCTATAATTACTGGATATGAGCAACTCGGATAAAGCCCTGTCATTTGCTATCAAAGCACGAGCCGGAACGGCTCGTGCAGGGCTTTTGCGCACGCTCCATGGTGATATTCAGACCCCTGCATTCGTTCCCGTCGGCACTAAGGCCGGAGTGAAAGGCATCTTGCCCGAACAACTGCGTGCGCTCGGTGCCCAAGTCGTGCTCGCCAATACCTACCACCTATATTTGCAGCCCGGAGAGAAAATCATCGAAGAAGCAGGAGGTCTCGCGAAGTTCATGGGTTGGGAAAAGATGACAGAAGATGGCGCAAAGCATGGTCCGACCATGACCGACTCGGGCGGTTTCCAGGTTTTCTCGCTCGGTGCAGCATTCGGCCGCACGATCACGAAGATTGCTAAAGGCGAGGAACTCACAAATGAACAAGCGGAGAATCGACGCGTGTCGGTGTATGACGAAGACGTTCAAACGAAACATGGACAGCTTGCAGTGATTGATGATGAAGGAGTGACCTTCACCTCCCATCTTGATGGCTCGCTCCATCGCTTTACGCCAGAGCGCTCAATCGAGATCCAGCATGCGCTCGGTGCAGATATGTTCTTCGCCTTCGATGAGTGCACGGGCCCGACAGAACCATACGAATACCAGAAGGAAGCGATGCGTCGCACGCATCGCTGGGCGCTTCGCTCTCTTAAGGCACATCGACAGAACCTCGCTGCAAACCGTGCGCAGTCTATTTTCGGTATCGTGCAGGGTGGCCGACACGAAGATCTCCGAAGCGAAAGCGCACAGGAAATCGCAAGTATGGACTTCGATGGATTCGGCATCGGTGGATCTTTTAGCAAAGAAGATATGCATGGCGCCCTTGAAGCGGCAGTGAAATATCTGCCTGAAGAGAAGCCACGGCATTTCCTCGGCATCGGTGAGCCAGGTGATATCCTGACGGGTATTGCCCAGGGCATGGATCTCTTTGATTGCGTCGCGGCGACACGCATCGGTCGACACGGCACGATTTACACCAAACGCGGGCCAATCAACCTCACGAATGAGAAATTCAAGAATGATTTCACTCCGCTCGATCCTGAAGTCCTGGTTCCCGGCACGGAATCGTTTACGCGCGGCTACCTGTCGCACCTCTTCCGCGCCAAAGAAATGCTCGGTCCGATCATCGCATCGATGCATAATGTCGGATTCATCATCCAGCTCGTGGACGGTGCTCGCGAAGCAATTCTGAACGATACATTTGAACAGTACCGCGCTGACTTCATGCGTGATTATTACGCATAGTGCCAAAGTCTCAGTTTTTCTATACAATAGGGAAATGACGGGTCAATTGAAGCTCCATGTGCCGTTTCCACCTGGTGGAGACCAGCCGAATGCTATCGCGAAGCTCTCTGAAGGGCTGGATAAGGGGCTACAGTATCAGACGCTCCTCGGTGTCACAGGCTCGGGAAAGACCTACACAGCGGCAAATGTGATCGCACATCACGGTAAGCCAACCCTTGTGCTTGCACACAACAAGACGCTCGCAGCACAGCTTGCGCAGGAATATCGGGAATTCTTCCCAGAGAACGCGGTGCACTATTTCGTTTCGTACTATGACTATTATCAGCCGGAGGCATACATTGCGCACTCCGATACCTATATCGAAAAGGAGGCGCAGATCAATGCTGAGATCGATCGTCTTCGTCACGCAGCTACGCAGGCGCTGCTGACGCGTAAGGATGTGATTATCGTCGCGTCAGTTTCTGCGATCTACGGTCTCGGTTCGCCGGCGAATTATGAAAAGGTGCATGTGAAGATCGTAAAGGGCGAAGAAGAGAATCGCTCGGCGCTGATTCGCAAGCTCGTTGGCATCTATTTTGAACGCACGACGGCCGATCTCAACCCGGGCCAGCTACGAGCGGTAGGGAACGCGATCGAGTTCATGCCGGTGAATGAGCGCGCGATTTATCGCATAACCTTTGATGGCGTTCATGTCGCGTCTATCGATTGCCTTGATCCAATCTCTCGTGCGAAGACTGCCGAGGTAGATAACGTATTCGTGTTCCCGGCGAAACACTTCGTAACGGACGAGGATGATCGCAAGCGCGCCCTCGAGCAGATTCGCGCCGAGCTCGACGAGCGCGTCGAGCAGCTGAAGCGCGAAGAGAAGCCGCTGGAAGCGGAACGACTCAAGCGTCGTACGCTCCATGATATCTCGCTCATCCGCGAGATTGGCTACACGAACGGCATCGAGAACTATTCGCGCCACTTCGACGGTCGTGAGCCTGGCGAGCCGCCGTTCACGCTCCTCTCGTACTTCCCGCATAAGAAGGATGGTTCACCAGATTTCCTCACGATTATCGACGAATCGCACGTGACCGTGTCCCAGATTGGCGGTATGTATGCAGGTGACCGCTCGCGAAAGAATACGCTCGTTGAGTTCGGTTTCCGGTTGCCGTCAGCATTCGATAATCGTCCACTCAAGTTCGATGAATTCGAACAGCGCATCGGCCAAGTCATCTTTACCTCTGCGACTCCCGGCAACTACGAGCGCGAGCACTGCGTTCCGCCAAAGGGGCAAGTGGTGGAACAGATCATTCGACCGACCGGTCTCATCGATCCAGAGCTCGTCGTGCGCCCTGTCACGGAAGTGACGGCTGACGGATATAAGGGTCAGATTGCTGATTTTATAGCCGAGACTGAGATAGTCATAGCGCGAGGAGGCCGTGCGCTCGCAACCACGCTCACCAAACAGATGGCCGAAGACCTTTCAGACTTTCTCAAACAACGCGGCATTAAAGCCGAGTACCTCCATAGCGATGTAAAGACTATTGATCGTATTACGATTCTTACTGAATTCCGTAAAGGAACATTTGATATCCTCGTGGGCGTAAACCTGCTCCGCGAAGGTCTCGATCTTCCGGAAGTTGAGCTTGTGGGTATTCTTGATGCCGACAAGGAAGGATTCTTGCGCTCAGAGACTTCGCTCATCCAGACCATCGGACGTGCAGCCCGAAATATTCTCGGACGCGTCATTCTCTATGCGGACAACATGACCGGCTCGCTCGAACGCGCCATCTCTGAAACGAATCGCCGTCGCGCTATTCAGATCGCATATAACACCGAGCATGGCATCACGCCGATGACTATCAAAAAGGAGATTCGCGATATCGCTGCTTCAATGAGGACTGAACATCAGCGCACGGTTGATGATCTTCTGACGCTCGATGCAAAGCTCTATGCTGAGGATCCAGCTGCTTTCATTAAAGAGAAGCGCCAGCAAATGGAAGAGGCAGTGGAGCAGCTTGATTTCGAGACGGCGGCCATTATTCGTGATGAAATCCTCGTGCTCGAAGGGAAGGAAGTGAAGTCCAAGAAGGCTGCGCCCAAAAGCACACAAAGTCGTGGCAGGCGCAGGAGATAGCTCTACCGTAATGATATACTAGTGATATGAGTTTACGGCTTATCCTTGCTAGTCTTCTTATTAGCGTCTTTGGTGCAGGCGCTACTCTCGCATTTTATTCGACCGAATATTCGCTTCGCGTCTATCAGCATCTTCTACCTGATACGGTCCAGCTCTTCTTCGGGCCACTGCCTACGACCGTGTTTATCTGGGGAACGACCGGCGGAGTCTTGCTCATCGTCGCAATGTTGTTTGGTCTTCTTTACTACCTCATCGATCGGCTCTTCGTAGCCCCAGTACTGATGATCAGCAAGACCCTTTCAGTCTTTGCTACGCAACCAGATAATACCGACATACCGAAGTTTTCACTCAAAACAAGAGAGATGCGTTCGCTTGCGACAGCTTTCTCTCAATTCGCCGAGCGCGTGAACTCCGTGCACAGCCGCGATATGGAAATGTCCCGCGTGAAGTCGGACTTCATCTCGACCGCAGCGCATCAGATCCGCACGCCGCTTACCGGAATTCGCTGGGCGCTTGAAGCGCTCGAAAAGGAGCCGTTGAGTGAGATGCAAATGCAGCTCGTAAAGAGTGCAGTGGATAAGAGTCATGACTTGGTTGCCATCATCGGCACCTTGCTTGATATCTCGAGTATCGAGTCAGGAAAATATAAGTATAAGTTCGAGATTACGAACGTCGGGATCATCGCGGAGCAAGTTACTAACGACTTCATGCCATTGGCAGAGAAGAATAAGGTTGCATTGTCATTCGATCGGAGCGGGGAATCACTTCCTCCGGTCCGTGTGGATGCTGAGCGCATTAAATGGACGCTTAATAACCTCGTAGAGAACGCAATCCGTTACACGCCTTCAGGCGGTTCAGTGACGGTTCTTTCTCGAGTTATTCCAGGCCGTGTGCTTATCCAAGTGAAGGATACGGGCATTGGCATCCAAGCTTCAGATAAAGCCAATATCTTCGAGCGTTTCTATCGCGCAGGAAACGCCATCGCGAAGGAAAATCAAGGAAACGGTCTCGGTCTTTACATTGCACGTACGATCGCCACAGATCACGGCGGCGATTTGAATTTCGAGACTAATCCGTCGGGAGTCGGCACCACCTTTACGCTCTCGTTGCCCACTGCACAGCCTGTTGCACACTAGGGATAAAGATGAGTATACTGATGATATGACTGATGCACAGCAATTCATCCTCGTCGTCGAAGATGACCCGATTCTCAAAAATCTCCTCGGGCATACGTTTGCCGATAAATACCAAACTCTGTACGCCAGCGATGGTAATGAAGCACTTTCGCTTCTAGAACAAAAGAAGCCGAAAGTTGTCTTGCTCGATCTCATGCTCCCAACGATGGATGGCTTTGCAGTGCTTCAAAGCATCCGTTCTCGTACTGACGAGCTGAAGGATATTCCTATAATCGTCGTCTCGAATCTCGGCCAGGATAGCGACAAAGAAAAGGCAAAGACGCTCGGTGCAACTGAATATCTCGTAAAGGCAGAAGTTTCAATCGAGGAAATTGTCGCGAAGATTCAGGATCTTCTCAGTAAATAATGGGTGTGGTGGCGGTATGCGCGCTATAGCGTATACTGTATAGTGCTTTCTCACTATATTTATGGCCACTAAAAAGACCACCCCAAAACACGAGCAGCATCAAGGCGCGGACTGGATTACCGTCCGTGGTGCTCGTACTCATAACCTCAAGAATATCAACGTAGATTTGCCACGCGGCGTGATGACCGTGCTCACAGGACTCTCCGGTTCGGGCAAATCATCGCTTGCATTTGATACGATTTTCGCCGAAGGTCAGCGCCGGTACGTTGAGTCTCTCTCCGCATATGCACGTCAGTTCTTGAACCAGATGCAAAAGCCCGATGTGGATGAGATCACGGGTCTTTCGCCAGCTATTTCCATAGATCAAAAAAGCCGTTCGAACAATCCGCGCTCCACAGTTGCAACGGTGACCGAGATTTACGACTACCTCCGCGTGCTCTACGCTCGTGCGGGTCAGCCGTACTGTGTGAATCATGATGTGCCGATCTCAAAGCTTTCGAAGGAGGAGATGATTCAGATCATCTGGAATAAGGTTTCTGAAAAAACCGGCCAAGTAAATGATGCTGAGAATGCAGCCAAAGCGAAGTCAGGTAAGGAACCAAATAAGGTAATGGGAGTAGAGTTGGATCGCAGTACGGTTAGTATCATGGCACCGGTGGTTGTGGGCCGCAAGGGCGAATACTATCAGATGCTCTATGACTTGCTCGGCAAGGGCTTCGAGAAGGTTGTGATAGATGGCAAGATGCAGTCGCTTCGCGAACGCACCGAACTCGATCGTAATAAGCGGCACGACATTGATGCAGTAGTGGATACGATCTTCGTATCAGAATTCGTACGTAGTCCGGATGCAGCCCGCGAGCGTCTTTCTGAGGCGCTCGAAATCGCACTTAAGGAGGCCGAAGGACTCGTGAAGATCAAGCACGCAGACGGCGTCATGGAAACGCTTTCGTCGAAGTTTATCTGTCCTGAAGATGGCATGTCATTCCCAGAAGTGGAGCCGCGCTTGTTCTCGTTTAACAGCCCATACGGCGCATGTCCGAATTGTAACGGTCTCGGCACGAAGTCGCTTTTCTCTGATGAGCCATGTCCGGTCTGTGAAGGGAAGCGTCTTCGTCCTGAAGCGCTCCGTGTTTACCTCAAGGGTTCTGCACGTCCAAAGGATAATGGCGGTCTCGGCAATAATGTCGTGGACTTTACGTCATTCTCCATTCGAGAAGCAAAAGATTTCCTTGATACGATCCAGCTCTCCGATATGCGCGGCGCAGTTGCAGAGCCGATCATTCGTGAAATCAGCAACCGTTTGGATTTCATGCTGAACGTGGGTCTTGATTACCTCACGCTCAATCGCTCTGCAGCCACGCTCTCCGGTGGTGAAGCGCAGCGTATCCGTCTCGCGTCGCAGCTTGGTACGGGCCTTGTAGGAGCGCTATACGTGCTGGACGAACCAACCATCGGTCTTCATCAGCGAGACAACGATCGCCTTATTAAGACGCTGCTTACGCTCAAAGAGCTCGGCAATACTATCCTGGTTGTGGAGCATGATGAAGACACTATCTATGCGTCGGACTACATCGTTGATATCGGTCCAGGCGCGGGAACGCACGGCGGTACCGTCGTCGCGACTGGCTGGCTCGATGATCTGCTCACTGCAGAGAAGAACGAGAGCGGCTCGCTTACGCTTTCATATCTACGTGGTGAAAAGGAGATTCCGATTCCCGAAGAGCGCCGTGAAGGCGAGAAAGGTTCGCTCAAAATCCGTGGCGCTAATTTACATAACATCAAGAATCAGAACGTTGATGTACCACTCGGCAAGCTCGTCTGCATCACGGGCGTATCCGGATCGGGAAAGTCTACTTTCCTCTACGATGTCCTGCATAAGAATGTCGCGGCTCGCATGGCGAAACGCGAAGCAAAAGTCGTGAATGCAGCGTCTATTACTGGTACCGAATACATCGGCCGTGTGATCCTTATGGATCAGTCTGCGATCGGACGCACGCCGCGATCAAACCCTGCAACATATACAGGAGCATTCACTCATATCCGTGACTTGCTTGCGAGCGCAAGTGAAGCTCGCGCTCGAGGCTGGAAGCCGGGTCGTTTCTCGTTCAACGTTCCAGGCGGGCGCTGCGAATCGTGCCAAGGAAACGGCGTGATCGCTGTCGAAATGCACTTCCTCCCGACTGTATACGTCACGTGTGACGTCTGTAACGGTACACGCTTCATGAAAGAGACGCTCGAAGTGACCTATCGCGGCAAAAACATCTACGAGATTCTCCAGATGACCATCGAAGAAGCGGAAGAATTCTTCCGTGATATTCCTGCGATTGCGGACCGTCTGCAGACTCTCAACGCAACCGGTCTGCAATACCTCACGCTCGGCCAGAGCGCAACGACACTATCGGGAGGAGAAGCGCAACGCGTGAAGATCGCCTCGGAGCTGTATCGTCCAATCACCATGAAGACCCTCTACTTGCTCGACGAGCCAACTGTTGGTCTCCACTACGAAGACGTTCGTAAGCTTCTCGAAATCCTTCAAGAACTCGTGCGCCGCGGTAATACCGTCGTGGTGATCGAGCACAATCTCGACATCATAAAATCTGCAGACTATCTCATCGACTTCGGTCCCGAGGGAGGCATCCACGGCGGTAAGGTTATTGCCAAAGGAACACCTGAAGAGGTTGCGGACACTGAGGGTTCATACACCGGCGAATACCTCGCAAAGCTTTTCAAGAAAGCAAAGAAGAAAAAGTAATGGCTCGATCAATAAGACCGAGCCATTTGAGCGAAATGCTCGTTAAGGGCGAGTCTTAGCCAAATGACATACCCCGGTATCTTAGGTTGAGGATCGAGAATCATGTAATCTTCTACGTCGCTTGGTCCATACAGTGCGATTGTCCTGCGTGCGCGTTGATATCCAAGCATAGTGCCAAGACCAAACAGCGATTCAACCAAGATCAGTAATGCTATAGCATAGATGAATAAGCCCAATAGAGAGAACAGAGCCTCTTTCTTAGACTCAAAAAATATATGCATACAGCTTCCTACGATTGTTCCCATATATGAGTAACGAGCATATGGATTAGTCCATATGCATTTGAGATATATCAGTAGCAGGGCCAAAAGGAACATCGAAATCTCCTATATGATGCTGAGTGGACTGTACTTGGATAATATTGTGCTGTCAATTACTATACAGGCATGGAACGAGGCGACCTCGCAAAATTCAATCTGCCGGACTGCCCGGGAGTGTATCTGTTTACGAAGGGCAAAGGGCGCGGCAAGAAAGTACTGTACGTAGGGAAGGCAACGTCCCTGCGTGACCGCGTGCGCTCCTATTTTGATGATGACCTGATCGCAACGCGTGGACCGCGCATCGTAGACATGGTGACCCAAGCGGACGGACTCTCACATGAAGCGGTGCCAACCGTGCTCGAGGCCCTCGTGCGCGAGGCTGCGCTCATCCGTAAATACGATCCCCCCGCAAATTCCATGGGCAAGGATGATAAGACCTTCCTCTATGCTGTCATCACGGATGAAGACATTCCGCGTGTTCTTGCAATACGCGGTGGTGAGATAGACTTCGACGCAAAGCGAGCCGCTGGCACACCGTATACCGATATATATGGCCCATTCCCATCCGGATATCAGCTTCGCGAAGGGCTCCGCCTTATCCGTCGGATATTTCCTTTCTACGATACTCAGAAGCCGATCGGCACCGATTCGAAGCATCAGCGCGCAAAGGTTGAGTTCAATCAGCAAATCGGGCAGTATCCACGCGGTATCGATGAGAAGGAGTATCGCCGCACGATCCGGAATGTTTCGATGTTCTTATCCGGCCGAGTAAAAGCGCTTCGTACGACCCTCGAGCGCGATATGCGCGCAGCAGCTCGCTCCGAGCGCTTTGAAGACGCGGCGCTCATCCGCAAACAACTCTTCGCGCTGGATCATATCCAAGACGTTTCGCTCATCCGTGAGGATCGCGAACGGTTCACGCAAGGTCCTCGCATCGAGGCATATGACACGGCACATCTTTCAGGAACGAACGCGATCGGCGTGATGACGGTGATCCAAGATGGCATGCCGCAAAAGAAGGAATATCGTACCTTCCGCATCCGAGGCCGAGGTGGTAAATCCCTAAACGACGATATCGCCTCGCTCAAGGAACTCATCGCACGGCGAATGGGTCACCCTGAATGGCAGCTGCCGAAGGCGATCGTCGTGGATGGGGGTAAGACGCACAAGAAAGCTGCAGAGGAGCTCTTGAAGGAAATTGGTGTGGCAATACCCGTTGCGGCTGTAGTAAAAGATGAGCGGCACCGACCCCGCGAGGTGATTGGCGCTATCCGCGCCGGTATCACCGAGGCGGATGCTGTGCTTGTGAACTCCGAGGCGCACCGATTCTCGCTTTCCAAGCACCGCGATGCTCGTACGCGTGCAATGCGCAATATCCCGACCACTCGTGCCGCAAAGAAATCAGCTGAGTGATATACTCGAGGTATGACTGGCACAGTGGTGGGCGTACTCCGGGGCGGTCCTTCGCGCGAACACGAGGTCTCGCTGCTTTCGGGGCATGCAATCATCGCGAATCTTCCGCGTGATAAATACACTGTCCGCGATATCTACATCGATAAACAGGGCATTTGGCATGAACGTGGCAAGCCATCGACCCCTGCAGATATTCTGCGTAGCTTAGACGTCGTAATGGTCGGTCTCCATGGTGAGTATGGTGAAGATGGGGAAGTCCAGCGCCTCCTTGAGAAATTCAATGTTCCGTTCACTGGTTCAGATTCTTTTGGATCGCATGTGGCTATGCACAAGGCAATGGCAAAGGAACGCGCAAAAGAGATCGGAGTGAAGACTGCAAAGTATCTTTTAATCGAGCAGGATTCAGATCCGCATGCAGTCGCGTATGAGGTCGTGCGATCGTTTCATCAACCGGTGGTGGTGAAGCCGGTGCGTTGGGGTTCATCGGTGGGCATCAAGATCGTGGGAGGATATGCACCGCTGCACGCTGCACTTGTCGACTTGCTCGAAGAAACCGAAGTTCTTATCGAAGAATTCATTCGCGGCACTGAAGCAACAGCGGGAGTCGTAGAAGGACTGCGCGGAGAGTCGCTGTATGCACTCCCGCCTATCGAGATCGTGCCGCCTCAGAACGATTTCTTCTCGTACGACGCAAAGTACAGTGGAAAGACTAAGGAGATCTGTCCGGGACGTTTCTCGAAGGAAGTGTCGCAAGAGCTTATGGAAACTGCCCAGCGCATGCATGACGCCTTGAATCTTCGTCATTATTCGCGCTCAGACTTTATTGTAGCGCCAAGCGGCATCTATTATCTCGAGACCAACACATTGCCTGGTCTCACTAAAGAGTCTCTCCTTCCAAAATCTCTTGCAGCCGTGGGTGTGCCGTTCCCTGAATTCCTTTCGCATCTTGTGGAGCTTGCTCGTCGCTAATATGGACGCACTCGAAGATCAGCACTGCGTGCCGTGCGAAGACGACGGCTTCCCGCCGATGACGCTCGAGCAAGCGCGAGACCTCATGGAGCATGTGATCGGATGGGATCTTTCCCCTGAGGGTCAGATGCTTTCGCGCGTCTTCAAGGTTTCAGACTTCGCTGGTGCGATGGCATTCGCAAATCGAATCGCAGATCTTGCTGAAGAAGAGGGGCATCATCCGGATTTTGCCGTGTCATGGGGTCGCTTAGGTGTAGCGCTGTGGACGCACTCAATCGGAGGCCTAACCGAGAATGATTTCATTATGGCAGCCAAAATCAACGTTTTATTCGACGAATTCATGCACGGGGAATAGGTGTGGATGGGGTATTGAATTCCTCAGAGACCTCACGTATACTTGGGATACCCGTTTGCGGGAGCACGCGGGCCGTTAGCTCAGTTGGTAGAGCATCTCATTTGCAATGAGAGGGTCGCAGGTTCGAATCCTGTACGGTCCACCAAAAATAACTGGAACCTCCGCAAGGAGGTTCTTTGCATTATTCTAATTTTGACGCATCAGCGAATGCGTGAGATAAATGGCAAGGGCAGCTCATTCCGAGCATTAACATCATCCGATCAGGAGGGATATGTGCGACACCACCCCTCAATCCCTTCACGGAGACCCCCGCAGGTTTTTCCGCAGAAGGAAGAGATTCCGTTCGTATTACTGGCAAATGGAATCAGTATCGCTGACATAACGCAATATTCGGCAATACCTCGCTCGTATGTGTATTCCTTAGGCGCCGATGTCACGGTTCAGATCCGCTACCAATCAGAGGAACGAATTTTCTTCTATGTATTCATTACGGCTAATCCCAGCAGCAAGATACCGCTCATCAGTCTATTCGAAAGACTTAAGAAACGGGAAGCAGAAAAACGGGCGCGGACATCAGCGCAATACGTCTCGAGATGGACATTGTCTGATGGAGGAACAACTATTCACTCGACTGGAAGCCGTCGCAGCACTGCCGTCGACGAGTTCACCAAGCTGACGGTGGAAGAGGTTCATCAGCTCGTCGCGAGCGAGCTTGAGAATTTACAACTCGATAAGAAAACCTAAAGAGCCCGAAGCATGCTTCGGGCTCTTTCTTTTTATCCTATTTGCCTTGACCGTAATACTGCTTAAGCATCTTCACGTGATCCGCGTATGTCTTAGTGCAGTGGAAGTTACCGTTCTTGTCGTGGAAGTAGAAAATACAATCAGTGTCGACGGGGTTGAGGGCGGCCAGTACGGCTGCGACGGACGGGTTTGCGATCGGTCCAGGTGGAAGACCAGGATGCAGGTAAGTGTTATAAGGCGATTTTACGTATTTATCCTTCGGCACGACGGTAGACCACCACCAGCCAGATTTCTGATTCTGGCCCTTCGCATACTGCAGAGTCGCATCGATCTGAAGATTCATTCCACTGAAGAGACGATTCCAGATGATGCCAGAGATTTGACGCATATCGTTCGTATCTTTCGCTTCACGTTCGATAAGGGACGCGACCGTGAGAGCGGTTGCAAGCGGTACGTGCTGCTGAGTCGTCGTGCTGTAGTGGAGTAAGATGCTCTTATTAAATGCCAAACTCATGAGTGCTGCGACATTCTGCGGCGTCATGGTGCTGTTCACCACGTACGTACCGGCCGTGAAGGTGCCATCCGGAATACCCGGTGTCTGTGCTTGTTCGGCGACGAGAAATTGTTGCTGCTGGTCCGGAGTCCAATTAAGGGCAGACGTAAGTTGGGAAAGTATCTGTTCTTTGCGCATACCCGCCCGCACGGTGATGATGTGGCCATCTGCAGATGCGAGGGATTGATAGAGCGCGGTATTGCCGATCACTGAAGCAATCCAATCAAAGATATATGAAACTTCGTCCGCGGCTGCAGCGAGTTGTGACGCGTTATTCGCAAAAAGTGCATCGGCCTCGGGGTTTGGCACGATGCTCTTAGTGTTCGCATCTACAGAAACTGGAAACGGAGCAGCGACGGCAACCGGTATCGGCTTGGATTGTTCGCGTAAGACTTCGATCGTAATGATCTTCGGAATGAGGAAGAACCCGCCGATGAGAAATACGCTCGCACCAGCTATTGCAGGCATCACACGGAAGCCGCGTGCCTTCTTCGGAGTCGCAACACGCAATGGATATTGTGAGCGGTTCTGTACCGGCATATATACTATTACTGTAACGTAAAAGAGGGTATATGCCTACCGCTTCTGTGGTAGAGTAGTACGATATGCGGACACCGATAGTCCATCCGGGCGCAGACAAGTTACGGTACGAGATTCGCCAGATCGTCGGTATGGGAAAGCGCATCGAGGCGCTCGGTATGCCAGTTGTGTGGGAGAATATCGGCGATCCCGTTGCGAAAGGCGAACAGGTGCCTGAATGGATTCGCGAAATTGTTGGACGTGTCGCTGCTGAGAATTCAAGCTTCGCATATTCTCCAACTAAAGGTCTCGAAGAGACACGCGAGTATATTGCTCGCGAACGCAATCTCGAAGGAGGCATTCAGATCACTGCCGAAGATATTTTGTTCTTCAACGGCCTTGGCGATGCCATCACCAACATCTATAGTAACTTGAATCCAGGCGCTCGCATCATCGGTCCAAACCCCGCATACTCCACCCATTCCTCTGCAGAAGCCGCGCACAGTAATGCTGTGCATCTCAGCTATTCACTCGATCCAAATCGTAACTGGGAACCAGATCTAGAAGAGCTCGAAGCGAAGATCGTCGTGCATCCAGAGATCGCCGGCATCCTGATCATTAATCCAGATAATCCGACCGGTTTCGTCTATCCGCAAGAGACGATCTCGGCGATCGTGACCCTCGCAAAGAAATACAACCTGATGGTGATTTCGGATGAGATTTATTCGAACCTTGCGTATGAAGGAAGCAGTATGCGCAAGCTCGCGTCGGTTATTGGAGATGTGCCGGGTATTGCGATGCGCGGCATCTCGAAAGAATTTCCGTGGCCGGGCGCACGCTGCGGTTGGATCGAATTTTACAACCGCGACAAGGATGCCAATTTTGACAAATACGCACACTCCATCATTGAAGCGAAGATGCTTGAAGTGTGCTCCACGACACTTCCGCAAAAAGTTCTGCCGGTCGTGATGCAAGACCCGCGGTACTATCCGTACCTCGCTGAGCGTACGAAGCGATATGCTGCAAAATCTGAACTCGCATGCAAGATCTTGGGTGAGATTCCTCAGATACAAATCCACAATGCGCACGGTGCGTTTTATATGACAGCAGTCTTTCAGCTAGGTGCGCTCACGTCACAACAATCTCTCCCGACTTCACCTGAAGCGTTCGAGATCATCGAGCCAAAGCTGACGGAAGCAAAACTGGATCAGCGTTTTGTATATTATTTGCTTGCCTCGAAAGGTATCTGTCTTGTCCCGCTTTCGTCGGGATTCAACTCGGATCTGTACGGATTCCGCTTCACGCTCCTTGAACCAGACGAACAGAAATTCGAATCGATCGTTCGTACGATCGCAGAAGCGGTGAAAGAATATCTCGCGTCTTAGTTTAAGACGATTTATACCCGTACAAAGGTAGACAGGGCTGCGGGACGGGTGTACGGTCAAGTCATGGCAAAGCCTCCACAGAAACCGACCGTCATAGACGGCATCATTCGCTGGATCGGATCTGTTCCGTCCATGGTGGTGCACTCTTGCATCTTTGCAGGTTTTTTAATTCTTACAGTGAGCAATGTATTCCCGCGCGATCTTGTGCTGTTGGTCTGGAACACCATCGTCTCGCTCGAAGCGATTTATCTGGCGATCTTCATCCAGTTCAGCGTGAACCGAAACACCGAGAGTCTCCGCGAAGTCGAGGAAGACATTGATGAGATTCAAGAGGATGTCGAAGAGCTCGGCGAAGATGTCGAGGAAATGCAAGAAGATCTCGAAGAAATGAGTGAAGACGTCGAAGAGATGCAGGAGGACCTGGAAGAGCTCAACGAAGAGGAGATCGAGGAAGAACGACGCGAGCAAGAAGCTGCACGTAATCTGGATCAGCTTGCAGACGATATCCGTAAAGTCTTGGCCGAAGTGGAAGCACTTAAGAAAAAGAAGTAGCGAGGAGTCGGTTATTCACACCTGCGAGCGTGAATAAGGTCTGATTCCTTAGTGTATGATGTAGAAATGGGTATGTTCGGGCTTTCTCGTTTACGTATGCTTCCAGTCATGGTGCTGGCAGCGTTTTTCGTTTTGATTACGCCACTCGCTGCACAAGCAGCGCTCTATGCGCCAGGTGCTACGCTCGATCCTGCATGCGCTCCGACCGATCCAAGCTGTGGCATCGATACTAGCGCCATGACGAACCTTCAGAATACTGTGGCGGGGAAATTGGATTCGTCAGTCTGGTACGCAACCACCACAGACGGCGTACACGAAGGAACTTCAAACTTATATTTCACACCAACTCGTGCTCAGACCGCTCTTGCTGGTATGTATGAGGTGCCGCTTACGTTCAGCTATCCGTTTAATCGAAGCGGGAATGTACTTTCGCTTCTCTTCGGGACTACTACAGCAAATTCATGGAGTGCCCTCCAGCAATTTAATGGTGCGGCTTCCTCCACGTTGTTTACCTCTACAGGATCTACCTATCTGGCAACTGCCGGAGGCAACGTGGGAATCGGCACGACAAGTCCGTCGGCACGTCTCTCAGTCAACGGGAATGGCTATCTCAGTGGTTCGCTGAATGTGGGCGATGCCGCAACGACCCGCACGAACTTAGGCTTAACGTATCTCAGCACGTCAAACTTGGGGGCATACAATATTGCGGCATGGGGAGACAGTCTTACCCAGGGTGGAAGCGGCACCTATACATATCCCCAGCAACTCTCTTGGCTTTTAAATGGTCGCAATGTGTACAATGGCGGTATCAGCGGACAAACAAGTACTCAGATCGCTTCACGAATGCTTGCATCTCCCGATAAGTATTCCTACGACACCATCATATGGTCAGGACGTAACGATTTCACGAATGCTGCAACGGTTGAAGCCAATATCGCCTCAATGGTTGCGGCGCTGGGACATCAACGATTTCTCATCATGTCGATCATGAACGGGCCGAACGAGCCGTCCGGAAACTCGAATTATACGGCCATCATGGCGATCAACGCGTATCTTGCCGCTACCTATCCGAATAATTATCTGGATATCCGTTCGTACATCGTTCAGAACGGCTTGACAGATGCAGGTATTACACCGACGGCACAAGACCTCATCGACATCAGCAATGACGTGCCTCCAACATCACTCCGCGCAGATAGCGTCGTACATTTGAATACTACGGGTTACGCGCTGGTAGCTAAACAGGTTGCAAATTATATTGCTGCCCATAATTGGGATACATCAACAGCATCCAATATTCTTACATTGTCCAATATTGCACCGTATGTCGCGTCATTGAACGCAACTAGTACGAACCTGTTAGTGGGAAGTGGTGCCGGATCAAGCGTGAATGCGGCCATGCTCAACAACACATCGGTCGGACAAGGAGCGATGGAATATGCTACGACGACGTCTGGTAGCGTCGGTGTCGGTTATAAGGCGCTCCGCGGCTATTACGGAATAGGTAACAACAACACGGCAGTAGGAACATTCTCACTCTACTCATCGGTCGGAAGCAACAACACAGGAATCGGCTACTCTGCGCTCTATAACAACACTAGTGGTTCTTTAAATTCGGCAGTGGGAATCAGCTCGATGTATTCGAACACGACCGGTGCCAATAATACCTCTTCCGGAGCGAACGCTTTGTATGGGAATACAACAGGAAGCGCGAATGTCGCGACTGGATATGCAGCGCTTTATAACAGTAGTACAGGAAGTAATAACACTGCGAGCGGGGTGAATGCGCTCCGCGGAAATACGACGGCAAGTAATAATACGGCCTACGGATACCAAGCTGGATATGGTACGGTCGCTGATAATCAATCAGTCATTGATACCTTCATGACGTTTATCGGAGCTAATGCAAGCCGTGATTCCAGCATCGCGTCTACTTCAGCGCTTACCAATAGCATCGCAGTGGGCTATAACGCTCACGTCTACGCAAGCAATCAAGCCGTGTTCGGTAATGACAGTATTACGACGACCCTTCTTAAGGGTAAGGTTGGTATCGCTACGACGAGTCCGCTTGAGGCGCTCGATGTTTATGGAAACATTCGCTTTGATAATATAGGTAGCGCAGGTAGTGGACTGCTGGGTTATACGGCGAGTAACGTTGGAATATTCGGACTCACTCGCGAGAATGACATAACAAATGGCACGTTGCAGATTGCTGCATATGGCGGCATCGGGTTCTCTCCGAACTCCATAAGCAGCATCGCTCCGACATCTGCAGGCTCAGCAATGTTCATCACGACGGCAGGGAACGTAGGAATCGGTACGACCTCACCAGGAAATAAATTTGAAGTATGGACCGGAGCCAATGCCTCGACCTTGATTGGTTCCCAAGCGACAGCAATGTCTGGCCTCGGCCTTTCGAACATCACGAGCGGTATCGCATTCCGTCGTGTCTCAGACGGTAATCCGCAGAACGGAATCTTCCAATATGACGATACGGCGGGGGGTCTGCCAAGCTTGGGCTTGCACGCTCGAGCGGATGTTCAATTTATCAACGGCACCACCAAGACTTTTACGATCAAGCAATCCGGAAATATCGGTATCAGCACTACCTCGCCAGCGACTCTATTTGAGGTGGGAGGCTCAACAGCGAACCTTACCCTCGATGGGTACTTGAATTGTTCTGGCTTTACCACGAATGCAAATGGACTTGTGTCTTGTACGGCATCTGATCAGCGACTGAAACAAGATGTTGTTCAACTCGATGCGTCTTCAACGCTTGCAGGGATCGCAGGACTCCGACCGGTGCAGTTCTATTGGAAGCCGGACACAAACCGCGGCACTGCACAACAGTTTGGACTCATCGCTCAGGAAGTACAGCGTGTGTTCCCGAACCTCGTCTCGACCTCAAGTCCGACTGCACTTACCCCTGACGGCACGCTTACCGTCGATTATCCAGGTCTCATCGCACCGCTCATCGTGGCAGTCCAAGAACTGATGAAGGAATCTGCACAGCTCGCGCAATCTATTACCACACAAGTGGTCACTGCCGTAACAGGCCGCTTCGATAATGTTTGCGTCAAGAAAGCTGATGGTTCATATGTATGCATCACGGGCGATCAGCTTCAGAAAGTATTGGATGAATCAGGACAGACAGGATCAGTAATGGTTACGACGTCAAGTGTGACGACTGCAAGCACAACCGAACCTGCCTCGACAAATTCCGACGGATCTTCTTCGGAAACCGCATCTTCAACGCCCGAAACGGATACCACAGTTTCACCCGATCCCGTACCCGATACTACCTCTGACGCGAGCACGACGAGTCCATAAAGCTGGGGATTTGTGAGGGATTAAATTTCTGTTAAGATGTATATATCATGCATAAGGGCGTTACCGTAGAGCTCAAAGCAACGGTTCTTGGGCACCTTTTCGGGTTGCCGATCACGAACAGTCTTCTCATGACCTGGCTGGTCATGGCTATTCTCATTATCTTCGCGATCTGGGTTGGCCGAAATCTCAAGATGATCCCAGGCAAGCTCCAGGCAGGCATCGAAATGGCATTTGATGGGGTAATCGGCTATATGGCAGAGACGCTCGAGAGCGAAAGCCTTGCTCGCCGCTTTTTCCCGCTTATCGCGACGATATTCCTCTTCGTACTGGTCTCAAACGAGCTCGAATTCTTTCCGGGTGTCGGTTCGATCGGCATTTTCCATGGGACCGAGTTCGCACCGCTCCTTCGCGCTCCAACCGCAGACCTGAACCTCACGCTTGCGCTCGCATTCATTTCATTCTTCACGATCGAGATCACGGGTCTTGCGATGCTCGGTTTTTTCAAATACGCCGGCAAATATGTTAATGTGACATCACCAGTGGGGTTTGCTGTGGGTATCATCGAAGTGATCAGTAACCTCGGCCGCATCATCTCGTTCTCATTCCGTCTTTTCGGAAATATCTTCGCTGGAGAGGTGATGATCGCGGTGGCTGGATTCTTCCTCCCGTACTTGCTTCCGGCCCCGCTTATGGGCTTTGAGATGTTCGTGGGCTTGATTCAGGCAGTGGTGTTCTCGATGTTGACGTTGTTCTTCATCAAGATGGCCATTGCGGATCCGCACGAGAGCAGTCACTAAAACTGCCGGCGAGACCTCACCAGGCCTCGCAAGCAAGTGATGCTTTGGTGCGGCTCCGTATAAAGGGCGTGAGCCAGTTTACTTTAATTAATCAATTCAATATCACATATATGGATGCATCAGCAGCACAAAACATAGCTATGGCACTTGCAGCCGGTCTCGGCGTTATCGGCCCAGCTATCGGTATCGGTATTATCGGCGGCGGCGCAATGGAAGCGATAGGTCGCAATCCTGAGGCTTCAGGCAAGATCGTCTCGAACATGATCCTTGCGATCGTCTTCGCAGAAGCGCTTGGTATTCTCGCGCTCGTGGTCTCGTTCATCATCAAGTTCGTCGGCTAGTCGCACGCGTATATGGGTCAATTATTCGCTGCATTCGGCCTTGACGGTTCACTGCTTCTCGCGCAAGCGATAAACTTCGGCGTGCTCATGGTCGTGCTCTGGTTTGTCTTGTACAAGCCGGTCATGAAGATGCTTGAAGCGCGTCGTCAGAAGATCGCCCAGGGTGTCGAAGATGCGGAGAAGGCAGCCCAGAAGCTCGCAACGGCAGACGAGGAGGCTTCGTCACGCGTTCGTGGCGCAGAGCAGGAAGCAGACAGCATCCTCACCTTGGCCCGCAAGAGCGGTCAGACGGAACGCGAGCGCATCATAAAAGAGGCAGAAGCTCGTTCTGCGGCTATTGAAGCTGATGCAGATGCTCGTGCGAAAGAAACCGCAGCGAAGACGCTCCGCGACAGCGAAAAAGAAGTCGCTCGTCTTGCAGTACTCGCAGCTGAGAAGGTACTTCGCCAGAAGGCATCGTAACGACCTATGGCAGAGCTCTACGCACAAGCACTCTACACAGAAGCACACAAGGATGGTGCCGATGCGAAGGCATTGGTCCAGAACCTTGCAACGCATCTGAAAGAGCACGGACGCGAAAAGCTCTTGCCTGGAATACTCCGTGCGCTTCAGAAGATCGAACAGAAGCATGCAAAGCTCCTGCCGACCGTTGAAGTCGCACACCAGGACGAAGCGCATCACGCGCTTGAAGAAGCCGCGAAGCATGGCATTCATGCCACACGCGCACACGTTAACCACGATCTCATCAGTGGTTGGCGTGCAACTGAGAAGGGAAAGCTTATCGATAACTCGAGCAAGCAATCTCTCCTCACTTTGTATCGGAAGATCATCACGCCCTAACTTATTAATTTAGTCATTACCACATGGAAAGCATTATCAAGCGTATCGAACAGGAAATTGCCGCACTCGCGCCCGTCGCGAAAGAGGAGGAGACCGGCATCGTCCGCACGACCGGTGACGGTATCGCGGAGATCGACGGCCTTGAACGGGCAGTCATGACAGAAATGGTGCTCTTCGATGCGACATTCGATCGCAGTCTCGAAGAAGCGCTCAAGGATGCCGACCCGATCTACGGTCTTGTGCTCAACCTCGAAGAGGACGGCGTTCGCGCTGTGATTCTTGGTGATGCTTCTCGCGTGTACGAGGGTATGCGTGTTCGTCGCTTGGGACGTCTGCTTTCCATCCCTGTTGGTGATGAACTTATCGGCCGCGTCGTGAATCCGCTTGGCGAGCCGGTTGACGGCAAAGGTCCGGTCGCAGGAACCCGCCTTACGCCGATCGAGCGCGAAGCATACGGAGTTATGGATCGTGCGAGCGTTAACACGCCGCTTCACACCGGTATCAAGGCAATCGACGCGATGGTACCGATTGGCCGTGGACAGCGCGAGCTCATCATCGGTGACCGCGGCGTCGGAAAGACGACGGTAGCTATCGACACGATCCTGAACCAAAAGTCTGAAGATCCTGCGACTCGTCCGATCTGTATCTACGTGGCTATTGGTCAGAAGGAATCAAAGACGGCAAAAATCGTTGCACAGCTCGCAGAACTCGGCGCGATGGAATACACCGTCGTGGTTACTGCACCAGCTTCAACACCAGCAGCATTCCAGTTCCTCGCGCCATTCGCAGGTGCTGCAATCGGCGAGCACTTCATGGAGCAGGGCAAGGACGCACTCGTGATTTACGACGACCTCTCAAAGCAGGCTGTCGCATATCGTCAGATGTCGCTTCTCCTTCGACGCCCACCAGGTCGCGAAGCGTATCCCGGAGACGTATTCTACCTCCACTCTCGCTTGCTCGAGCGTGCTGCAAAGCTCTCGAAGGAGAAGGGCGGCGGTTCGCTCACTGCGCTTCCGATCATCGAAACCCAGGAAGGTGACATCTCTGCATACATTCCAACGAACGTGATCTCGATCACGGACGGACAGATCTTCTTGCTCGCTGATCTCTTCAATAAGGGTCAGCGACCAGCTATCGACGTGGGTAACTCCGTGTCTCGTGTGGGTTCTGCAGCGCAGACCAAGGCAATGAAGAAAGTCGCGGGAAAGATCAAGCTTGAGCTTGCGCAGTTCCGCGAACTCGAAGCCTTCATGCAGTTTGCATCTGATCTCGATGCGGAGACGAAAGCTCGTATTGACTCAGGTCGCCGCATGACGGAAGTGCTCAATCAGCCGAACGGCCAGCCGCTCGCATTCGAAATGGAATCAGCGGTGATTTTTGCGGCAGTGAACGGATACTTCAATGCGTTTGCTCCTGAAAGGACTCGCGAAGCGCAGACCCATCTCCAGGACTTCCTCACCCGTGAAGGTTCTGACGTGCTCAAGATGATCCGTGATACTAAGAATATCGACGAAGAAACCGAAAAGGCACTCCGCGCAAAGCTTGAGCTCTTCGTGGAGCGCATCGCTCCGAAGTCCAAGGAGCGCGAAGCTGCAGAAGCTGAATAATACTCATGGCTGATACGGTGATCGTCGGTTCTAAGAATCCTGCAAAAGTAGATGCGGTACGCGAGATACTGCAGGAGTATTCACACCTCAAAGATCTTGAGGTGGTTGGAACTGATGTTTCGTCTGATGTGCCAGATCAGCCACGTTCTCTCGAGGAAACCACTAACGGCGCAGTGAATCGTGCCAAGAATGCATTCGGTCAATGCACCTATTCTGTCGGGATCGAATCGGGTCTTATGCCTGTTCCGCACACGAAGAGCGGTTACATGGATGTCTGTGTCGTGGCTATCTATGATGGAAGCGAACTGCATCTCGGACTTTCTTCAGCTTTTGAATTTCCGGATACCGAGATCACTCGCATGATCATGGAAGACGGTCTTGATATGTCCGAGGCAATTAATAAGGCAGGCATGACGGCTGATCCAAAGATCGGTTCGGGCCAGGGAGCAATCGGCATCCTTACCAAGGGCAGAGTTGATCGAAAGGAGTACACCAAGCAGGCGCTTCGTATGGCGCTCATTCATATCGATAATCACGACGCATAACATATGGCACTTAAAGACATCAAAGCGAAAATAGTGGCGACCAAGCGCATGAACACGGTGACCCGTGCCATGGAAGCCGTGTCTGCTGCAAAGATGCGTAAGACGCAGGTCGCTGCGTTTGCTGGCCGAGCATATGCACGTGCAGCACTCTCGATTCTGGCGCGTCTTTCAGGAAGCGCTGAAGTGGGAGCTCATGCTCTCACTGAAGTTCGTCCCGTAAAGAAGACCGCGATTGTTGTCGTAACGAGCGATAAAGGGCTTGCAGGTGCACTCAATAGCGGCGTTATTCGAGCAGCGACAAAGCTCCTCGCAGGTAAAGATAAGGATTCAGTCGTGGTGTTTGCATACGGCCGCAAGGGCGAAGATTTCTTCAGTCGTCGTGGCTATACAATCGCGCAAGCATTTGAAAATAAGAAAGATACTATCGAGATCTCGGAAATGCGCGAACTTTCTCAGCAACTTTCTGAAGGCTTCCTCCGTGGCGATTATGACGAGGTCGTCGGTGTGTTCAGTAACTTCCGCTCAACATTCGAACAAATCCCAACCGTCAACAAGCTCGTGCCGCTTTCGCTCGAAAACGTTTCTGAAATCGTACAGCACATCCGTCCAGTGAAAGGAAAGTGGAGTAATGAACCCATCCTCACATCACCAGCAACATACGATGTCGAGCCAGATGCAAGCGAAGTGCTCGGACTTTTGATCCCTCGCTTGGTGGCAGTTTCACTCTATTTCATGCTTCTTGAAGCAAAGGCATCTGAGCATTCGGCACGTATGGTTGCCATGAAGAATGCCTCAGACAAATCGAAAGAACGCGTGCGTGACTTCACGCGCCAATATAACAAGCTCCGACAAGCAGCCATCACCCGCGAGGTGTCGGAAATCGTGAGTGGCCGTGAGGCACTCGCTTCATAGTTTGCAACATTACCCACAACAACTTATAACTAACTTATCAATTATGAACACAGGAACAATCACAGAAGTTATCGGACCAGTCGTCGACGTGCACTTTGAAGCAGGTCGTCCTGCAATCCAAGAAGCGGTCGTCATCGATGCGAACGATATGCATGGCCGCATCACGCTCGAAGTCGCAGCGCACATTGGGCTTGATCGCGTCCGCACCATCTCCATGACGGAGACTGCAGGCCTTTCTCGTGGCGAGACTGCAACCGCAACGGGCGGGCCGATCTCTGTTCCTGTGGGTACCGCATCGCTCGGCCGTCTCTTCAACGTGCTTGGCGAACCGATGGACGGCAAGGGTGCTATTCCTGACAGCGAGCCACGTCTTCCGATCCATCGCCAGCCACCAGCATTCGATGAGCAAACCACGAAGGCCGAGATTTTCGAGACTGGTATCAAAGCGATCGACCTCATCATCCCGTTCCTCAAGGGAGGAAAGGTGGGACTCTTCGGTGGTGCGGGTGTGGGTAAGACAGTGACCATCCAGGAGCTCATCCACAACGTGGCATCCAACCACGGTGGCTACTCAGTGTTCGCGGGTGTGGGGGAGCGCGTGCGTGAAGGTAACGACCTCTACTACGAAATGGCAGAATCCGGCGTGCTTCCACAGACTGCAATGGTGTTCGGCCAGATGAACGAAGTGCCGGGAGCGCGTGCTCGTGTTGCGCTCACCGGCCTCACGCAGGCTGAATACTTCCGCGACCAGTCTGGAAAGGACGTGCTCTTCTTCATGGACAACGTGTTCCGTTTTATTCAGGCAGGATCTGAGGTGTCCTCACTTCTCGGCCGTGTGCCATCTGCAGTGGGTTACCAGCCAACCCTCGCTGAGGAAATGGGTAAGCTCCAGGAGCGTATTACTTCGACCAAGAACGGTTCTATTACCTCCGTGCAAGCCGTCTACGTGCCAGCCGACGACTTCACCGACCCAGCTCCAGCGACCACCTTCGCGCACCTCGACGGTACCGTGTCCCTCTCTCGCCAGATCGCTGCGCTCGGTATCTTCCCAGCTATCGATCCGCTCGCATCATCATCTTCAGCACTTACGCCGGAGATCGTGGGCGAAGAGCACTATCGCGTTGCAAACGAGGTCAAGCAGGTGCTCCAGCGCTACAAGGACCTCCAGGACATCATCGCGATTCTCGGTATGGACGAACTCTCTGACGACGACAAGATGGCCGTGAACCGCGCTCGCAAGATCCAGCGCTTCCTCTCACAGCCATTCTTCGTTGCTGAGCAGTTCACCGGAACACCAGGCGCATACGTTTCTCGCGAAGAAACTGTTCGTGGCTTCAAGGAGATCGTCGAAGGAAAGCATGACGATAAGCCAGAGAACGCCTTCTACATGAAGGGTTCGATTGATGAGGTCAAATAATCTTGCGCACATACTGCCATGGCAAAAACCTTTCATCTCACGATCGCTGAAGTAGGAAACAACATCTTCGATGGGGAAGCTGTTTCCGTAACGCTGCCAGGAGAGGAAGGCGTCTTTGCGGTGATGGCAAATCACGAAGCGTTCGTCACACCACTTAAGGCAGGAGAAGCGATCATTGAGACCGCAGACGGACAAAAGCAGCAGGTCGCGCTACCCAATGGTGGCATTGCGGAAGTTTCGCAAAACCAAACCACTGTCATTCTTTAAGTTCAGATATAGATATGAAAAGACCCGGGATAGCTTCCGGGTCTTTTACATTAATCTAGTGAGCATGCTTAACCTCGTGAGTTCCTTTGGTCTGCTCCTCATCTGACTTGTAACACCAGAAAATGTACACCGTGAGAAGGAAATAAACCAGAAAGAAAATTCCGCTTATGACTGCAACCGCAATCGCCCAGCCACCGAAAGCAGCATGGAAAGACCTCCAATATGCAATCAGCATTCCGAGAGGGATGCAGCCTATCAAAAACATAAGCACTCCAAACCATCTACCCATGACGCACCTCCTGTACAAAAGAGCTAGTCGTTTCTGCTAGTCTGTCATTAGTATACACCTGCCTTATCACGCAAATAAAAAGCCCCGCGCGTTGCGCGAGGCCTTCGATCAATAGTCTTCCGGATCGTAATCAGGGTCCGGGCTGGTAGCATGTTCCCATGCTGCCCAGAGACCGAGCCCGACCAAAACAGCTACAGCAATCCCTCCGACTGCCCAATGCCACCAAGTCATAACTATTTCCTCCCACAACTTGAAACCACCCATACGGTGGTCTTGAGATGAATTATTCGTCTAGATAGTATTACTTGTCAATAATGCGCTACCTGGAATTCGTAGTATAATTTACGCATATGGCAATCCAAGACTTTCTCATAAACCAGGCACTTAAGTGGAAGATGAAAGATGTTCCCGAGGAACAGCGCGAGATGATCATGAATCTCGTGAAGAAGAATCCGGAACTCTTTAAGAAGATCGGCGAAGAAGTTGATCGACGTGTGAAGGGTGGAGAACAACAAATGAAGGCGACGATGGAAGTGATGAAGAAGTACCGCGCTGAGCTCGCAGAACTCGTCCAGAAATAACATGCCACTTGATTTCATCGCGTTGTTCGGACTATTGCACCTCATCGGGACGTTCGCTGGCGTCGCATACAGTACCTTCGCGGAAATCTTCTATATCAAAGCTGCTTCGGATGGTGTCGTGGATAAACACGAACGCAAATACTTGCGCCGGCTATTTCGTGCCCTCAGTATTGCGACGCCAGTCGTGGTTATCAGCAGTATTGCGCTTATCGTGCTCGAGTATCTGATACCAGGCGGACAGCAAGACGTTGCGACCGCGCAATTCTGGGCTGCGCAGACGCTGATCGTGGCGATCGTATTGTTCGGACGAACGCTCGAGAAGCGTCAGACGCCGTGGTGGGTGGCATCATCGGCAATGCTTGTCGGATGGTGGATGCTGCTTGCTATTGACCTCGGATATCTCGCTTCGTTCGGCTACACCGCGATCATCATGTTCTATATCTTGCTCACATTCCTTGCAGCTGGAGTGATCGGATATGTGCGTCTGTGGTTCTGGCATCCCCATATGCGGAAAGAAGGAAGCGAATAATAATGATATTCTAGATATATGCGTATTTTCATACTTCTGGGCAACCCGGACAAAGAGGGAACATTAACAGCAGAGTTTGCAGACCTCTACGAAAAGGAAGCGCGGGCAGCAGGACATGAAGTTCGTCGCATGAATATCGGCGACCTTCAGTTCGACCCGCTGCTCCATAAGGGATACAAAGTCATCCAGGAACTTGAACCTGATCTCAAGACCGTCCAAGAAAATATGACCTGGGCTGAGCATTTCGTGCTCTTCTATCCACTCTGGTGGTCTGGCATGCCAGCACTCCTTAAAGGAATGTGGGATCGCATGTGCTTGCCGGGCTTCGCATTCCGTTTCTATAAAGGTCCTGGCATGATGCGTCACATGAGTTGGGAAAAGATGCTCAAAGGTCGTACAGCGCGCGTGATCGTCACATCCAAGTCTCCGGGCTGGCTCATCCGTCTTCTTTTCGGTGATTACTCAAATGAGATCTGTCGCGCCATCCTTGGCTTCTCCGGCTACAAGGTAGCTCTCACAGAAATCGGACATGCAGAAGATCTCAAGCCCGCAAAGAAAGCATCGTGGATCAGACGCATTACAGCTCTTGCACGAAAAGGAAAGTAGTGGGATACTGACCTCGGCAAGCTCTTTGACCTTTGGCACTCGCCCCCGCCCCACCAGCCGTGCTGGGACTAAGGGCTTGCTGCCTTTTGTATGCCTACCAAATCATCACTACCTGACCTGCATTCCTCGGAATGCAGGTCTTTTCTTTTTGCTCGTTCCCGCGTACTGTAAGAATATTATGTTGAAAATCGGTATCGTCGGGCTCCCGAACGTCGGGAAGTCCACTCTTTTTAATGCGCTCACACGCCAAAGCGTTCCTGCAGAGAACTATCCGTTCTGCACCATCGACCCATCGGTGGGCGTCGTTGGCGTGCCAGATGATCGTCTCGATAACCTTGCGAAGCTTTCTGGCTCTGAAAAGACCATCCCTGCCGCGATCGAATTCGTAGACATCGCAGGCCTCGTGAAGGGAGCGTCTGAAGGAGAAGGCTTGGGTAATCAGTTCCTCTCTCATATTCGTGAAGTAGACGCCATCCTGGAGATGGTACGTTTCTTCGACGATCCGGATGTGATCCACGTGCATGGGGAAGTCGATCCTGTTCGCGACATCGAAGTTATCAACCTCGAGCTGATTCTCGCGGACCAGCAGTCTGTCGCTGGGCGTCGCGAACGCATCATGCGTGACGTGCGCGCAGGGTCAAAGGATGCGATCACGGAGGATGCGATTCTTGCCAAGATTGAGGGAGCACTTGCGATTGGCAAGCTTGCACGAAGCGTCGAGCTTTCGCCTGAAGAGGCCAAACTCATAAAGTCGCTCAACCTGCTCACATTGAAGCCGATCCTCTACGCGCTTAATGGCAAGACAGGCGGCCATAACCTGAACGAAGTGAATGATGGCCGTGCTGAAGCTGCGATCGATCTCATCAAGTCGCTGGGGTCGCAATATGTACACGTGGATGCTGGTACAGAGCGTGAACTTATCGAAGTGGCAGACGAAGATCAAGATATGTTTCGGCAGGAGCTGGGCGTGCAGGTGAACGGTCTCACCGAGCTTATCCGTGGCGCCTATGAGACGCTTGGACTCATCACATTCTTCACGACTGGTCCGAAGGAATCACGCGCATGGACTATTACCCGCGGTTCAACAGCCCCTGAAGCAGGTGCTGCTATTCATACTGATTTTAAAGACAAGTTTATTCGCGCGGAAACCATCGGTTGGCAGACGCTTCTGCAAGACGGTTCGTGGAGTGCTGCTCGCGATAAGGGAGATATCCGCACCGAAGGGAAGACATATGTCGTCCAAGACGGCGACGTGATGGTATTCCTGCACAGCTAAAGCTGGTAGATAGCCGATGAGATTTGTTGTATAATCTCCGGCATATGGAACATACCGCAAAAGAACACGTCAAGAAGCCTCGATTCGTACGTTGGGCAGTCATGGTCGGCATCGTTGTCGCTCTGAACCTATTCTTTTTCGCGGCGCGTTCGCTCGTCATGCCGATGCCGCAATACAATGATTACTGCCCGGTCACAACCTCAGCTCCTCAAGACTCGCAGTCATGCAGCACTGCAGGAGGTGTTTGGACCGATACGTCTGGCGCGGAAGCACCGACTGCTCCTGGCTCAAAGGCAATGCCTCCAGCTCCGACTGGCTATTGCGATATGCAAGCGAAGTGTCAGCCAATCTATCAGAAGGCGTATGATCAATTCCAGCTTTACAGCTTCGTGCTCGAAGTCGGATTAGGCGTGCTCGCAATCATTGTTGGTGTCTTGCCGCTCGGTTCATCTATCGTTTCGACCGGACTTACCTATGGCGGCGTTATCGCATTCATCGTCGCATCGGGCCAATACTGGAGCGACGCAAGCAGCTGGCTTCGCCTTGCAATTTCTCTCATAGCGCTTGCCGCACTTATTTATATCGGCGTTCGCCGCTTCCGCGACTAGCGCGACTCGCAGCCACCATCACCTATGGCACGAGAATCGTACGATCATCAGAAAGTAGAAGCAGCAGCTCGCGAGAAGTGGGCAATGCTTGATATCTATCGAACCGATCTCAATGACTCTGAAAAAGAGCCATACTATGTGTTGACCGAATTCCCATATCCATCAGGCGATCTGCACATCGGTCACTGGTATGCATTTGCTGTCGCAGATATCTTCGCCCGGTACCATCGACTTACTGGCAAGAATGTACTCTTTCCCATTGGCTTCGATGCGTTCGGACTTCCAGCTGAGAACGCTGCCATCAAGCGAGGTCTTGATCCGAAGAAATGGACATACGACAACATGGAGCACATGCGCAAGCAATTCAGCTCAATGGGCAACTCGTTCGATTGGTCGAAGGAAGTCGTTACATGCGATCCGAACTATTATCGCTGGACACAATGGCTTTTCTCGAAGCTTTATGAGCACGATCTGGTAGAGCGAAAAGAGGCGCCCGTGAAGTGGTGCCCGAACGATCAGACAGTGCTCGCAAATGAACAGGTTATCGACGGCTGCTGCGAGCGCTGCGGCGCTGAAGTGGAAGAAAAAAGTCTCACCCAGTGGTTCATCCTGATCACGAAATACGCGAAGCGCCTCTTAGATGATCTCGGCGGGCTTCCATGGCGCGAAGAAATTAAGGATGCGCAGCGTGCATGGATCGGCGAGTCTGAAGGCGCAAAGATATTCTTTCAATTCAGTGCTGATCTAAATGAGGATGCAGGCGTCGTTGAAGTATTCACGACTCGACCTGACACTCTCTTCGGTGCAACATACGTCGTTATCGCTCCTGAGCATCCGCTCGTGGATACGCTCTTGCCGCTGACGACAAACCCTCAAGAAGTTGAGGCGTATCGCATCGCCACAGGCCGCAAGACTGAGCGAGAGCGCTCCGAGAATAAAGAGAAGACCGGCGTCATTCTCAAGGGAGTGACAGCACTTAATCCCCTCACAAATATTGATATACCCGTATATGTTGCGGACTACGTACTCGCTTCATACGGCACGGGCGCTGTCATGGCAGTACCGGCTCATGACGAGCGCGATTTCGAATTTGCTCAGAAGTATAATCTGCCGATCAAGCAGGTGGTCGTGCCGCAGGTGACTGACCTCGCAAACCCTCCTCAAGCCGGTAAGGAAGACACATTCCGAAATATTATCATCGCCATCGTGCACGATCCGAAAACAGACACGTATCTCACGCTGAAATGGAAGACGCAGCCCTGGACGACGTTCATCACGGGCGGCATCGAGGATGGCGAAGATCCGATCGAAGCTGCGTACCGAGAAGTTCGGGAAGAGACTGGCTACACCGAACTGAAGCCTGTTCGCGTGCTTGGTGGCATTACGGAGAGTCGCTTCTATGCAGCCCACAAGGGTGTTAATCGGACCGTACACGCGACTTCGGTGCTCTTTGAGCTCATGGATGCATCTCGTGAGGCTATCTCTGAGGAGGAGTCTGCTCAGTACGACATCGCCTGGCTTTCGAAAGAAGAAGTCGTAAAGGCCGGCTTGCAGCACGCGGAATTCGATATCATCTGGCAGCGTCTTATGACAGGCATGGATGCCTACACTGGCTCAGGAATCCTTATGGACTCGGGAGAGTTCACAGGCCGTCCGAACCAAGAAGCAAAGTGGGATATCGTCGCGGCAGCAGAAGGCGAGCGTGTGACACAATTCCGCATCCGTGACTGGCTAGTCTCCCGTCAGCGATACTGGGGCTGTCCGATTCCCGTCGTGTATGACCCAGAAGGAGAACCGCATCTCGTTCCAGCTGAACACCTTCCTTGGCTCTTACCGAGCGACGTGGACTTCACTGCGCTCGAGAACACGGGCGGCAAATCACCACTTGCGACATCTGTTGAACTCAAGGAACGCGTCGAGCGCATATTCGGCGAGGGCTGGACTCCAGAGTATGACACACTCGATACATTCGTAGATTCTTCATGGTATTTCCTCCGCTACCTAGATCCGAAGAATGAGGAAACATTTTCAAACGATGCTCGACTCAAGACATGGACGCCGATCAATTACTATCTCGGCGGCAGCGAGCACACGACCATGCACTTGCTCTATTCGCGATTCTTCCACAAGGCATTGCACGACCTCGCACTCGTCCCGACTTCCGAACCATTCGCGCACCGCAATAATCGCGGCATAATCCTGGGTCCTGATGGACAGAAGATGTCTAAATCGAAGGGAAATGTACTCAATCCAGACGATTTCGTCGTGAAATATGGTGCAGACTCTGTCCGTGTGTACCTGGCTTTCATCGGTCCATACAACGAGCCGGGACAATATCCGTGGAATCTCGATGGCGTTGAATCCATGCGCCGATTCTTGGATCGCATCGTGCGCGTTGCAGATAAGGTCTCGACAGTAGAAGCTACTGAAGAAACTTCGCGAGCTATGGCACGCGCGATCGAGAAAGTACGCACCGATATTGAACGATTGAAATTGAACACAGCAATCTCAGCACTCATGATTGCCCTTAAGGAATTTGAAACGCTTGAACAAGTGCCACAGAGTGCCTTCCGGGATTTCCTCATACTGCTTGCACCATTCGCTCCTCATCTCGGCGAAGAATTGTGGGGAAAGCTTGCAACAGAAGATGATGAGGCCCAAAGCGTGCATGCAGCGGCATGGCCGACGGTTGACGAGGCGCTGCTCCAGGCAAGTCATGCGACCGTAATCGTGCAAGTTAATGGCAAGAAGCGCGGGGAAGTGTCGCTTCCAAACGACGCTATAGAGACTGAAGCGCTGGCAGCAGCTGAAGAGATTCCGATCATCAAAGAGCTGCTGGCAGCGGGTCCAGCCAAGAAGGTCATCTACGTGCCGGGCCGCATCCTCAATCTTGTTATTTGACGATAAATACCCTATCTGGTATAAATAAAGAACAAATTATGCCACAGAACGCAAAAAAGCCTGCTGCTAAGAAGGCAGCCGCTAAAAAGACAACCCTTTCGTTCGACGCTGCTGCGCTCGTAAAGAAGCTGCTTGCAGAAGTGCCTGACCGCGCTCGCGAAGTGCTGACATACCGTTTCGGTCTTGGCACCTCGAGCGAACGGGAGACCCTCGAAGCTATCGGGGAACGATGGGGTATTACGCGTGAGCGTGTCCGCCAGATCGAAGCAGCTGGCATCGAGGCTATCCGCAATTCCTCAGCATTTACCGATGCAGAATCTGCATTCGACGAATTGGCCCAGCACATCAAGATGCTCGGCGGCATCGTGCCAGAAGATCTCCTCCTTGAAGACCTCTCAGGAGACGAAAAGGCTCGTAACCGGTACCGTTTCCTCCTCGTTGTAGGTAGCGCGTTCTTCCGTGAGCGCGAGACTGATGATTTCTATGCTCGTTGGCATGTCGATCCATCGACTGCTGAGAAGGTCCATGCAGCACTCTCCAAGCTGTACGCGTCTCTCCCTGATAACGAGGTTCTCTCAGAAGGCGACATGCTCGACCGATTCCTCGAAGAGCTCCGCACCATTAACGATGCATACAAGAGCGAGGAGATTCTCAAGCGCTGGCTTTCTCTCTCAAAGAACATCGGATCAAATCCGCTCGCGGAGTGGGGCAAGGCAGATTCGCCATCGATCCGCACGAAGGGCATCCGCGATTACGCATATCTCGTGATCAAGCGCGGCGCGCAGCCAATGCACTTCTCTGATGTTGCGAAGTCCATCAGCTCACTTTTCGCGAAGGAAGCTCATGTCGCGACGACACATAACGAGCTCATCAAAGATGATCGTTTCGTGCTCGTCGGTCGTGGTCTCTACGCACTCGCAGAATGGGGATACCAGCCAGGCGTTGTGCGTGACGTGATCAAGACCATTCTCAAGAAGAAGCCGCTCACTCGCGACGAAGTTATCGAGGCAGTGAAGAAAGTTCGTTATGTGAAGGACAACACTATCTTGGTGAACCTGAACGATCCTCGCTACTTCAAGCGACAGAAGAACGGAACGTACACTGTTGCGTAACCCGACTCCATCATCGTAATGCACAACGCGCCTCCGGCGCGTTTCGCTTTGCTATACTAAGAGCATGTCTAGTGATCATGGCGGAGGCGGCGGACTGCCTGGCCTATCCGCGATAAATAATTGGCTGCACAGCTCGCACGAAAAAGGAGGTTATCACTTCCAAGTAAAGCCGTTTGCTATCGCGTTCACGCTCATGATCGGTATTTTCTTCTTTGTCGATCCGCAGCAGACCATCTGGAATTTCGAATTCCTCCTTTTCTTCTCGCCACTCTGGGTGCCAGCTCTTTTGTATCGCCCGACACTTGTACGCTACATCGACGCTGTGCGGTACCAGAACTTTTCAAAACGTGATTGGGTGTTATTGGAACTCCGCATGCCACGCGAGACGAACAAGACGCCATTCGCAATGGAAACGTTCATTAGTAACCTGCATATCGGCTCAGGGGAAACGAACTGGTACAAGAAATACATTAACGGCGGTACTCGCCCATGGTTCTCCTTCGAGATCGTCTCTCTCGAAGGGCGGGTACATTTTTATATCTGGACGACGGAAGGATATCGACGCCTCGTAGAAACGTATATCTACGCTCAGTACCCGGGTGTTGAAGTGATCGAAGCCGAAGACTATTCCCGACTCGTTGATCCTGCCGAGCACGGATGGAATATGTGGGGCTGCGAGTATACGAAGAATCAGCCGAGCCCGATTCCTATCAAGACGTATATGGAATACAACCTTACGCCGGGTATCAAACCGGAAGAAAACGTAGATCCGCTCGCGCAACTTATTGAATTCATGGGCTCATTTGGTCCGGGCGAACAGTTCTGGCTGCAGTTCGTCATTCGTATGACTAAGACTGAGAAATACGAGCCGCGATTAAATAAGAAAGGGAAACCGTTCACCTGGCGCGACGAATGCGCAGAAGTTGTGAAAGGTTTGCGCACCAAGGTAAATCCCGAAACGCATGCAGAAGAAGACATTGGCCTCATCAATCTTACCGATGCTACTAAAAACACTATCAACGGAGCTGAGCGCAATGTCGGCAAGCAAGGCTTCGACGTGGGCATTCGCGCGATTTACTGCGCCAAAGAAGAGAAATTCAACGGAATCTCGATTCCAGCGATGCTCAATATGTTTAAGCCATTCAATAACGAAGGACTTAACACTATTGGGCCGCAAGGGGTTTGGCATGCCATGTTCGGAGATTATCCTTGGGAAGATCCGCACCAGCATCATTTCCATCACATCAGTCGCATCATTACTGATCTCTATCGCCAGCGCACCTACTTCTATTATCCGTATAAAGGGAATTGGTCCATCTTCAGTTCTGAGGAGCTTGCCACACTCTTCCATGTACCAACGAGCGGGGTCACGACACCAAACTTGCCGCGCACGCAATCCACTACGGCAGCTCCTCCTTCCAACCTTCCTACTTAATGGTATAACGAGGGCATGGATCTCAAAGGAAAACGTATATTCGTCGGACTCTCAGGAGGGGTTGATTCGAGCGTAACCGCTGCATTGCTGCAGCAGACTGGAGCCTCTATCACAGGAGTATTCATCAAGGGCTGGTATCCGCCTGGCATGCCCTGCACGTGGGCCGATGACCGACGTGACGCAATGCGTGTTGCAGCTCATCTTGGCATCCCATTCCACACTCTCGATGCACAGGAAGAGTATAAGAAGGGTGTCATCGACTATCTTCTTGCCGAATATAAAGCCGGGAGGACACCGAACCCAGACATCATGTGCAACCGCGAAGTGAAATTTGGTGCCTTTTACCGATTCGCTCGTGAACATGGCGCTGATTTCATCGCGACCGGCCATTATGCACAGATCGTACATTCCGCCACAGGCCCGCAACTTCTACGTGGCCTTGATGCGTCAAAGGATCAAAGCTATTTCCTCTGGGGCGTTCCCGCGGAAGCGTTTGCACATACATTATTCCCATTGGGCGGCATGTACAAAACCGAAGTGCGAACGCTCGCTGCAAAATTTAAGCTGCCAGTCGCTACCAAGAAAGATAGTCAGGGAATTTGTTTCCTTGGCTCGATCTCAGTGGAAGATTTTCTTAAGAATGAATTTCATCCTGAGCCGGGGATTGCGATAGATGAGTCAGGAAAAGAAATAGGAAAGCATAATGGTGCTGTACTCCACACGCTCGGCGAGCGAATTGCTCTAGAAAGCGCTCCTGCGGGACCATGGTACGTAATCCGTAAGGATATGGAAAAGAACGTACTGACCGTATCACATGAACTTGCTCACACCAACAACGCAGAGCTTATTTCTCTGATTGAGACTAACTGGTTCCAAGATGTGAATGGAGATGTTGAAGCACAATATCGATATCACGGGCCCAAGATCCAGGGCATACTCAACAGGAATCAGTTCGTTCCGAGTGAACCACTCACGGAACCTGTTGCAGTGGGGCAGTCACTCGTCGTATATCGTGGCGAGGTATGTGTCGGTGGTGGTATCATTGCTTAAGCAATGGCACAGACAGCAAAGATTGTAAAAGCAGACGGGACAGTAGAGACTTTCGATGGAGACAAGCTGGAGCTCTCGCTGCGCCGCTCTGGAGCAGCGAGCAGCACAGCAGCTCGTATACGACATACGATCGAATCCTCGATCGGCGGTGTCGCTCCATCTAAAGAAATTTATCGTCGAGCATTCATGATGCTCCGCCAAGAAACGCGCACTGCTGCATCTCGTTATTATCTTCGACGCGCTCTTCTCGAACTCGGCCCATCGGGCCACCCATTCGAAGACTTCATGGCACAGATGTTCCAAAAAGAGGGCTGGAATGTCGAATGGCGAAAGCTGATCCAAGGCGGATGCGTCACACATGAGGTAGACGTATACGCGACACGTAACGGTGAATATCTCGGCGCTGAGCTTAAGTATCACAACGATCCTGCATACAAGACGGATATTAAAACAGCCCTTTATGTGAAGGCTCGTTTCGACGATATCTGGAAATGCGACCCGAAGAAACAAACCTGTCCCGTGACCCACGGCATGCTCATCACGAATACCAAATTCACGAGCCAAGCCGTGCAGTATGCAGAATGCAGTGGTCTCGAATTGCTCGGCTGGAGCTATCCGCTCGTCGGCAACCTCTTTGATCGAATCGTTGCAAGCGGCATTTATCCGATTACGACCCTCACATCGCTCAAGAAGACCGAGAAAAGACTTTTGCTCAACAAGAACATCGCCACGACCGAGCAGATGCTCGAGCATCGCGACGTGCTCCGTTCGCTTTCCATACCACCCGCTCGCATCGGCATAATCGTTGCAGAAGCGCGTACATTAACGGAACCTTTTACACTCGGCTCATAAGAGCGTAAAATAGGTGAATGGGACTCGATGGCTACAAGCTCAAATGGGAAAAAGGATGGTTCGATCCGAAGTCAAAAGAGCCGTATACGCTGAGCCGCTCCAAGGTAGAACGCTTTACCGAATGTCCCCGCTGCTTCTGGCTCGAGTCACGGTTCGGTATCGGTCGTCCTGATTCATTTCCGTTCACACTCAATAATGCAGTAGACGAGCTCTTTAAGCGTGAGTTCGACATCAGCCGCGCGAAAGGCGAAAAGCATCCGCTCTGCGAAAAGTACGGGATCGATGCGGTGCCGATGCAGCACAAAGACCTTGAGGAATGGCGCGATGCGTTCAAACGAGGAATAAAGTTCCACCATCCTGAAAGCAATCTGATTTTGCGCGGTGGTATTGATGACATCTGGCAGGGCCCGAATGGAGAAGTCTATATCGTCGACTACAAAGCAACGGCCGGGAAAGATACCGTTACGCTCGATGACGAATGGAAAGACAGCTACAAGCGCCAGATCGAGATATACCAGTGGCTCTTCAAGAAAAATGGATTTAACGTTTCAAATACGGCGTATTTCGTATATGCAAACGGCCGCAACGACAAGGAAGTGTTCGATGGCAAGCTCGAGTTTGATGTCACGATCCTTCCATATCAAGGCGACAGTTCGTGGGTAGATAGCGTCCTGATGGATGTGAAAGCGTGCCTTATGTCCGAAGAGATTCCCAAAGCAGGTAAGAAGTGCGAATACTGCCCGTATCGTGAACACGCGGGCCGCAAGCTCATGGAGCTTCATAAAAAATCTAAGATTAAATAAGTATCTTATGGCAATGGTCACCAAGAATACATTTGCAGAACGCGTTCGTGCAGTTGTCCGACAGATTCCAGAAGGCGAGACTAAATCGTACAAGGAAGTCGCGTATGCGGCAGGAAGCCCGGGCGCGGCACGCGCCGTCGGCATGATCATGAAAAATAATTACGACCCGACCGTTCCATGCCACCGTGTCATCGGTAGTGACGGCAAAATGCACGGATACAACCGCGGCGGTATCGAGGTAAAAGAAGAGATGCTTCGAAAGGAGGCGTCTGCTGCGGCTCGCATTCGAGCAAAAAAATAACCATGGGGAAGATTGTCATCGAAGAATCTTGGAAGGAGAAACTTGCGGATGAATTCGAGAAGCCGTATTTCAAGGAACTCAGCGAGTTCGTGCGAAAAGAATATGTAAACGAGACCGTCTATCCAGCGCCGAAGTATGTGTTTCGCGCATTCGATCTGTGTCCATTTGATAAAGTGAAAGTGGTGATTCTGGGCCAGGATCCGTACCACGGTGTCGGACAAGCGAACGGCCTCTCGTTTGCAGTGGATGAAAAGACCAAGAATCCGCCGTCCCTCCAGAACATCTTTAAAGAGATCGAGAGCGATCTGGGCGAGCCGCTTCGGAACCGCAGCGGCGACTTATCTCGTTGGGCCGTGCAAGGAGTTCTCCTTCTAAATGCCACCCTCACTGTTCGGGCTCATATGGCCGGTTCGCATCAAGGAAAGGGGTGGGAACAATTTACCGATGCTGTCATACGAGTACTCTCGGAGCAACGAGAACATCTCGTTTTCATACTTTGGGGCAACTATGCACGGCAGAAAGGTGCGCATATAGACCGCTCGAAGCATCTCGTTATCGAGTCGGCACATCCGTCGCCGTTTTCAGCCGCGAATGGCTTTTTCGGCAGCAAACCGTTCAGCAAAGCGAACGAATACCTCATTGAGCATGAAGAGAGACCGATAGATTGGCTCTGAGTATAAGACTTGACATAGACATATTTTCATTTTAATGTTGAAACATCCACTAGTAAAGGAGAGACTAATTGGAAAAGGAAATTAAACGGGTCGGATGGGTTCTTTTTGGTTGCATGCTCTTTTTTGCTGCGATAGACCTAAGGCTAATCTGGCTGTATTTCACTCAAGCCAGAGATACGCCATCTCAAAATTGGTGTGTGGCATTCATCGGTCTTTGCACGCTCATTTTCGCCATGTTCGCTTACTTCACTTATCGGTTCCTCATAGAAAAACCGCGGCGAAAGTAAGTTGGCACCAAGGTCGGCATCTCTCAAAATGCCGACCTTTTTCTATAAATTGCCATCTCTTGATGCGAGTAGTATTCTCGATACATGGCATCGACTGCGAAGAAAGAGATTCGTTCAAGCGTTCCTGGAGTATCCTTCTTGCGTGAGCTCGAGGGTATCCAAGAATACACGCTCGACAGCAACGGCCTTCGCATCCTCCTCATCTCCGATACCTCAGCGCCTGTGGCAGGCTGCATGGTCACGTACCACGTCGGTTCGCGTAACGAAGCGATCGGCTTCACTGGGGCGACACATATGCTTGAGCACCTCATGTTCAATGGCTCATCAAAATTTCCAAAGGAAAGTGGGAAAGTCACTGATTTTCTTGAGGCGAAGGGTGCGCTTTTAAACGCGACTACCTTTTTTGATCGCACGAATTACTATGAAGTGCTTCCGATGGAACATCTTCCGCTCGCAATTACCTTCGAAGCAGACCGCATGCGCACAGCATTTATCCGCGAAGAAGATCGTTCAAAGGAAATGACGGTCGTGCGAAACGAATTCGAGCGCGGCGAGAACGATCCGCATGAGGCGCTTGAAAAGCAGCTGTGGGCAGTCGCATACCAGGCACATCCATATCATCACTCCACGATCGGCTGGAGAAGCGACATCGAGGAAGTACCGATTGAACGCTTGCAGCAATTTTATGATGAATTCTATTGGCCTGATAACGCAACCGTAACGATCGCAGGGAATTTCGATCAGCGTGAAGTACTCGAACTCGTCCAGCAGACGTTTGGCCAACATCCTCGCGCACCAAAACCGTATCCGGCGATGTACACCAAGGAGCCAGCACAAGAAGGCGAACGTCGCGCGATCGTAAAGCGTTCAGGTGCTGATATCGTTGGTATTGCACATAAAATTCCCGAGGGTAATCATCCTGATATGGCCGCACTTCTCGTGCTTGATTCGATTCTTTCAAATGGAAAAACAAGCCGGCTGTATCGCGGTCTCGTAGACACGCGTAAAGCATTGGAGGTGAACGTGCTCCTTTATCAACTCCATGACCCGTCGCTCGTGATCACGTTCGCGACCCTCACGCCAGATACGCCGCATCAAGTAGTAGAAAAGAAGATCAAGGATATATATGAAGAGATTAAGACGAAAGGCGTCACTGCCAAGGAGCTTTCCTTTGCAAAGCGAGCGATTCGCGTCGCGAATTCGCAGCAGCGAGATGGTCTCTACTCGCTCCTTTCGAGCCTGAACGAAGATCTGGCCACCGGCGACTGGACCCGATTCGTTACGCTTCCGCATCAGATCGAGAAGGTGACAGCGAAAGATGTGCAACGAGTCGCGCGCACCTACTTCGTGGACGATCAATCCACTGTGGGCTGGTTCATAAACACTGAAGCATAATATGGAAACTATCGCCTCACAGATCGTCGAGAAGAGATTGTTCGGAAACGGCCGCGCATTCATCGCGCGCACCGGCGCGAAAGACGTCGTCACCATTCAGGGAAGCGTACTGGGCGGCCCAACTATGCTCGCAAAGGCGCAAGAAGCAGTTCCTGCGTTTGCAAGCAGGCTTTTTGATGCTGGCACGGTAACTCACACCAAGGACGTGTTGCGAGAATCACTTGCGGCCCGTGGTGCAAGTATTTATTTTGGTGCAAATCCAGACCGCACTTCATTCTTTGCCACCTGCCTTCCGGAAGACCTTTCATTCGTGCTGAAAACCATCGCAGAATGTCTCGGCACTGCATCCTTCTCTGCAAAAGAAATTGAGACCGTCCGCACCGAGCTTCTCGGTCGTTTGAAGGAATCTAAAACAGACACTCGCACCCAAGCGATCCAGGAACTGACTCGTCTCATGTACGATCCAAAGCATCCAAATTATTCAGATAAGGATGCCGCAACTCAAAAGAAGATAGACTCAGCGAGCCGAAAGGAGATGCAGTCGTTCCAGAAGATGCTGGGCAACCAGAACCTCATCATCGCGATTGCAGGTGATGTCGAGGCACCGAAGGCACTTGCAGCAATCGAGCGAGCCTTTGGAAACCTGCCAGCTGGAGCGGGGGAATATCCTGAAAAGCCCCAGAACAAGAAAGTGCAGGCTCGCGAACAGCGCGAATTGTTCATCCCGCATAAGACGAGCATTGACGTGTTCGCAGGACACGCGCTTCCGATCAACTACCAGGATACCCTCTACCAACCGTTCCGCGTAGTAACACATCTATTAGGAGGGGGAGGATTTAATACATATCTGATGCGAACCATTCGCGAGCGCGATGGACTGACCTATCACGCAAGCGCACGTATTGCGGGATTCGAGCGCGATACGCAAGGATTCTTCCGTGCCTATGTATCCTTCGCTCCTGAGATGTATACGCGTGGTCTTGCCACCTTGCTTCAAGAGATGCGAATTTTCCTCAATACCGGGCTTACAGAAGACGAGCTGGCTAAGAAAAAGGAAGAAATGGTGGGCGAGTATGCCATTGGACTCTCCACCACAGCTGGACTTGCTAGCCAACTTCATCTCATTGGTGAGCAGGACCACGACCTTTCATATATCGATACGTATCTCGACGAAATAAAAGCTGTCACAGTGGCAGATCTAAAGAAGGCAGCCGCACTTATCGACCTGGACAAACTCTCCATATCCGCAGCAGGTTCATTCGTGAAATAACGGGAAAATATGGTATCTTCATCTCATGAAGGTATCCGACGTACGCAGCAAATATTTGGCATTTTTTGAGAAGCGCGGCCACGCGATAATTCCATCCGCACCGATCGTGCCAGGCAATGATTCCACGACCCTATTTACTTCCTCGGGCATGCAGCCCTTGGTGCCATATCTCCTGGGCCAGGAACATCCATCGGGGCGACGTCTTGTAAACTCGCAAAAGTCCGTTCGTACCGGAGATATCGAAGAGATCGGTGATAATCGTCACCTCACGTTCTTCGAGATGCTCGGCAACTGGTCCCTCGGCGACTATTTTAAGAAGGAACAGCTTCCGTGGATCTTTGAATTTCTCACCAGCTCAGAAGAGGGTCTCGGACTCGATCCGCAAAAGCTCTATACGACCGTCTTCATTGGCGACGCCGAACTGAACATTCCAAAAGACGAAGAGGCTATCGCGCTTTGGAAAGATTTATTCGCACAAAAGGGAATCGACGCGAAGGAAGTGGATCTTGGTTCCGAAGAAAATGGATATAAGGTTGGCATGCAAGGAGGCCGCATTTTCGCGTACGACGCAAAGAAGAACTGGTGGACGCGCTCCGGACTCCCATCAGCAATGCCAGCAGGAGAGCCCGGCGGACCCGACTCAGAAATATTTTACGACTTCGGCACGCCGCACAATCCAGCGTATGGCGAGCATTGCCATCCGAACTGCGATTGCGGACGTTTCGTTGAGATCTGCAACTCAGTGTTCATGGAATATGTGAAGCAAGAAGACGGTTCCTTTGCGCTTCTTTCACAAAAGAATGTGGACTTCGGCGGCGGGCTGGAACGTCTCACTGCCACCACACTCGGTTCTGACGATCTCTTCCTTGCAGACACGCTCCAGACAACTATTATCGAGATCGAGCAGCTAACCGGTAAGTCGTACGCAGATCCCGAGTTCCAGAAATCGTTCCGCATTGTCGCAGACCATGTTCGCGCGGCTACCTTCATCATCGGTGACGACGTACATCCATCCAATACTGAAGCTGGCTATATTTTACGTCGCCTTATTCGCCGTGCCATCCGCCACCTCGACAAGCTGGGCGTGGAATCGAATACTCTTGCAGCACTCGGCAACCGCGTGATCGACGCCTACCAGGAAACATACGCGAACCTCGGCGAGAAACGTGAACAGATTGATTCGGTTCTCACCGCGGAAGAACAAAAGTTCCGCCGTACGCTTTCACAGGGCATGCGTGAATTCGAGAAGATTGCACGCAAAGGCAAGGTGGAAGGGCATGACGCATTCATACTCGCATCTAGTTACGGTTTCCCGATAGAAATCACCGAAGAGCTCGCTGGGGAGCGTAGCCTTGAAGTAGATGTGAACGGCTTCCGCAAGGAAATGGACGAGCACCAGGCAAAGTCCCGTACCGCCTCGGAGGGCCGCTTCAAGGGAGGTCTCGCCGATCATTCTGAGATCACCGTGCGATACCATACCTCGCACCACCTTCTCCTTGCAGCGCTTCGCCAGATTCTTGGCAATGACGTGCATCAGCGGGGCAGCAATATTACGCAGGAGCGTGTACGTCTCGATTTCTCCTTTGATCGTAAACTCACTCCTGAGGAGCTCGCCGAAGCAGAAAAGCTCGTAAATGAAAAGATTGCTGAGGCACTGCCAGTGTTCTGCACAAGCATGCCAAAGACCGATGCGGAAAAGATCGGTGCTGAACACGAATTCGGCGTGAAATATGGCGACCAAGTGACCGTATATTCAATGGGCCCGAAAGATGCGACGGCTGAAGATCCAAAATTCAGTGAATCATTCTCTCTTGAGTTTTGCGGAGGCCCGCATGTTTCAAACACGAGCGAACTTGCTGATGGAGGCAAGCGATTCAAGATCACAAAAGAGGAATCTGTCGCTGCAGGCATACGACGCATCAAGGCAGTGCTCGAATAAGATATAGATTCTCGGAAGGCCATGCTGGTATAATGACTAGCATGGCCTTTTTGGGATTGGGGAAACAGAAGCGGACATCCGTGACGATTATCGATATCGACTCGTCATCAGTCGGTATCGCACTCATGTATTTCAACCCGACCAGCGCTCCCACCATCTGTTATCAGAACAGAACCCTCACTGAGTTTCGCGCAGACGAGGATCTCATGCAGGGAACGCTCCGCACACTGAATCTCAAGATGCGCGAGCTTATCGAGAAAGCTGCGCCGATTTTGCGCCATGATACGGGCAGCGGCCACAGTGACCATATATATCTTCGGATTAATACGCCTTGGCAAAAGACACTCATTCGTCGCGAACGCGTCGAAGCACAAAAGCCTTTTACATTCACTGCAGCACTACAGCGAGATATTCTTAAGAAAAAAGGCGAAATTCCTGCAGGGTTCAAGAATTTGGATGAATCGGTGATCGCGACGCTCTTAAACGGGTATGAGACGCAGCAGCCACTGGGCAAACAAGCTCGCCAAGCAGAGGTGGTGGTAGCGTCATCATGGATTGATGAGACTGTCGCGCCAGAGCTCCAGAAGATCGTCCGCTCTACGTATCATACGCACGCGCTTACGATTCTCACGCCCGCACTTGTCACCGAGACCGTATTCAAGACACTTTTCCCTCATGAGAAAAATTACCTCACGCTTGAGATCACCGGAGAATCTACAGAAATGTTGTACGTGAAGAATGGAATTCTCGTAAAGGTGGCGTCGCTGGAGTTGGGCGTGAATGACATTATCCGTCAAGCACGCCAGGGAACGCCGCGCGGCCAAGCCCGCGCGGCACTTACCGATTCGAGCGAAAATGCTCAATATGCTGAGGTCGTCGAGCAAGCCGAGGCATCATGGCTTCAGAAGATGGAGGCACTCTTCCAGGAGTTCGCGGCAGAGCAAGCGCTCCCTCGCACGATCTTCTTAGTAGCACCAGAAGGAACGCGAGAGTACCTGACCCGTCTCCTCGACACAGCATCGCTCCGGTCACTGTGGCTTTCGGACGAGCCACTCCGCATCATTGCCATCGCTCAGGCCCAGCTATCATCATTCGTTACCCTCGGGGCAATTGCCGAGCCTGACACTGTTTTAGGCCTTTTTGCACTCTTTGCCCGGAATGCTATCCACACGCCGCTTCCAAAAGCCTAGCGGGGTGGGTATACTTTGACCATGCCAAAGACTATTGACGATATCATCCCGCCATCCCGCCGACGTCAGATGACAACCGAATCAGCACCAACCCTTACCCCTGATTACCAGCCTCCCGCAGAAGATATGCCTCCAATTGCACAACCACCTAAAAACATCCGCATTAAAAGCGGTCCCGGCTTCCCTTATGGAACTGTGCTTATCGCGCTGGTAGTGGTCGCCGTTTGTGTCGGCGTATTGTATGCCTTCTCAAACGCTCGTGTCGAAGTAACGCCGCGGAGCCAGACTGTTACCGCAAGCGGGGAATACACAGCTACTGCAAGCGCAGGGGATTTGCCATATACGGTCATTACCGTCCAGAAAGATGCCGTGAAGAGCGTCCCTGCAGAAAGCTCGCTCACCGCTAACGATTCGGCACAGGGTACCATCGTGATCTCGAATGCCCAAACTAAGCCCCAAACGCTTATTACTAATACCCGTTTCCAGTCTTCAAATGGCCTGACGTTCCGTATCCATGCCCCAGTAACTGTCCCAGCTGGAACAGCAACCGCTCCGGGCAAGCTCACCGTGACCGTTTATGCTGATCAGCCTGGCCAAAACTACAACATCGGTCCAAGCAGCTTCACGGTCCCCGGCCTTCAAGGTTCAGCGGCATATACGCTTGTGACAGCACAGTCTACAGGCGCTATGGTGGGTGGCTTCGCAGGAACTCGCGCAGCCGTCAGCCAAGCAACCGACGATGCGACCCATGCAGCGCTTCAGGGCACTCTTGCAGCAAGCCTCCAGGCTGAGCTCCAGCAGAAAGTACCGAAAGACAACGTCCTTGTGCCTGGATCGAGTGTTACGACCTATACGACCCTTCCGGATACCGCAACCTCTACCCAGTCCGTATCACTAGCCGTACAGGGCACTCTGACGGCCGTGGTGTTCCCGAAGGACGCTCTTGCGAAGGCTATTGCATATAAGGATATTGGCACCTATTCAGGAGAGCCAGTGACCCTCGATTCTGTGGGGAAATTAAGCCTCACTCCAGCAAGCACCAGCACTCCAGCAACCGACACTTATCCGTTCACTTTAAGCGGCACCACGAATATCATCTGGAAGGTGGATACGGCTAAGATTGCAGGCGCAGTAGCCGGAAAGACTCGTGATTCAGCCCAGAGCATCCTGATCGGATTCCCAGAGGTGGATAAGGTTGTGCTTGTTTTACGCCCCTTCTGGACCAGTACGTTCCCTCAGGATCCGAACCATATCAAGGTCATGGTGAACGCTTCAGGGTCGTAACCAGCCCAGATTTGACGCTCTCAATGGTATTTGTTAAGATAAACAACGCTACACATGGCGGAAAGTAAAACGGACGAAACAGCAACTGGCACAGTAGAAGAGGTGCTACCTAACTCGCTGTTTCGCGTCCGGATGCCGTCTGGGGAGCTCTTGCTTGCGTACCTCGCAGGAAAGATGCGGTTGCACCGAATTCGTGTGCTCGTTGGAGACCAGGTAGAACTGGTCACTGACCCGTACGGAGGACGTGCTCGCATCGTCCGTCGTCTTACGTAAGAAATTAACTAATTTTATCCATGAAAGTACGCGCGTCGATTAAGAAACAAGAACCGGGGGACATTATCGTCCGCCGCCGTGGACGCTTGTATCGAATCAACAAGCGTAATCCTCGCCGTAAGGCACGCCAGGGCTAGTCCCGGCGTTAAGCTATAACTTTTTGTACTCATGCGTATCGCCGGTGTCACCATTCCAGATGATAAGCAACTCGCTTATGCCTTGCCGCTCATTGTCGGTATCGGTCCAGCACGCGCACGCCAGATTTTGAAGCAAGTAAATGTTCCGGAGACGAAGAAGGGCAGCGAGCTCACTTCGGAAGAAGAGCAGGCAATTCGTGTTCTTGCTGAAGGATTCACTATCGAAGGCGAACTCCGCCGCGAAGTTTCTCAGAATATCAAGCGACTTAAGGATATCCGCTCAGCTCGCGGTATCCGCCATGAGCGCGGCCTTCCAGTTCGCAACCAGCGCACGAAGACCAACTCCCGTACTCGCCGTGGAAACCAGCGCAAGACTATGGGTTCTGGTCGCCGCACGCTCGAGAAGACATAATCAGCGGAGCTAATCCTTATTACTGCATAAATTACCTATGGGAAAGAAACGAATTATCAAGAAATCGGGCAAAGGAATGGACCAGGGCCGCAAAGATCGCGCGCTCGGCAAGGCTGTTAAGAAGCGTCTCGAACGCGGCGTTCTCCACGTTGAGGCTACCTTCAACAACACCAAGGCCGTCCTCACTGACGACAACGGCAACGCTGTTATGGCATCTTCTTCAGGTGCACTCGGTTTCTCTGGAGCTCGCAAATCAACTCCGTATGCAGCAGCTAAGGTTGGCGAACTTCTCGGCGACCGCGCACTCGCGATCGGCCTCAAGGAAGCAAGCGTCATTATCCGTGGTGTTGGTGCTGGCCGCGAATCTGCACTCCGCGCATTCGCAGGAAAGGGCATCCAGATCACCGCTATCAAGGATGCGACCCCGGTTCCGCACAACGGCCCGCGCGCACCGAAGCCACGTCGCGTATAGCCTTCTAAATTATTTATGAAAATCGGACCAAAATACAAAATCGCAAAGCGCCTCGGAGCATCAGTCTTTGAGAAGACGCAGACCCAGAAGTTCGCCCTTGCACAGGAGCGTTCAGCTCGCAGCAAGCCTCGTGGCCGCGGCGCGACCGAATACGGCAAGCAGCTTCTCGAAAAGCAGAAGGTCCGCATGACCTACGGCCTTTCAGAAAAGCAGTTCTCAAACTATGTCGCTGAAGCTATGGCGACTCATGGTGCAAATCCGTCTGAAGTCCTTCACAAACTCCTTGAGATTCGTCTCGACAACGTCGTCTATCGCCTCGGCCTTGCGCCGACGCGTCGTGCTGCTCGTCAGATGGTCTCTCATGGCCACGTTACAGTGAACGGAGTTAAGACCACGATCCCATCACGCCGCATGCATGTGGGAGACAAGGTCGCTGTTCGCGAGGGAAGCAAGAATCGCGTGCCGTTTGAAGGTGCTGCAGATCGCTTGAACGAATTCAAGCGCGGGTCATGGCTTTCTTTCGATGGAAAGACCATGTCAGGTAGCATCGATGGTGCTCCAAGCATGGAAGTGACGGACACAGCAGGAGATCTGATCTCAGTCGTTTCTTTCTATAGTCGATAGACTATAGAAACCATCAAAGGGAACAGCCGCTAAATTATTAACTAGGTAATCAAGATTGCGTTATGGAATACCACATCACTCTACCGTCAAAGCCTCGTGTCGTTACCGAAGAGGGAACGCTCGGCATTTATGAAATCGACTCGCTATATCCTGGATACGGCCAGACCCTCGGCAACAGTCTTCGCCGCATTATTTTCTCATCGCTTCCAGGCGCTGCAGTTACATCTGTAAAGATTGAAGATGTTGCACATGAATTCGCAACTGTCGAAGGCATCCGCGAATCAGTCATGGAGATCCTTCTCAACCTCAAGCGCGTTCACTTCGCGCTTCATGGTGATGAGCCTCAGACGATTCGTCTTTCAGTAAAGGGTCCTAAGACCGTCACTGCTGCAGACCTTACTGTCCCATCACAGGTCGTTATCGCAAACCCAGATCAGCACATCGCTGACATCGCAGGAAAGATCAACTTCGAACTCGAAGCGACGATCGAGCGCGGCCTCGGCTACGTACCACGCGAAGCGCTTACCAAGGAAAAGGTAGATATCGGCACCATCGCTCTTGATGCTGCCTTCACTCCGATTCGTCGTGCAAACTACGAAGTTGAAGATATGCGCGTCGGCGATCGTACTGACTACAACCGTCTCCGCATCATTATCGAGACGAACGGAACCATCACTCCTCGTGAGGCGCTTGAGCGTTCTATCGAGATCATGATCCATCAGCTCAAGTCAGTTATCGGATTCCAGGAAGAAGAAGTTTCTGCTGCACATGAGTCAGCAAGCCTCAAGGCTGCAAGCAAGGAACAGGACCCTTCTAAGATGAAGATCGAGGATCTTGGCATCTCAACTCGCACCGCTACGGCGCTTTCTGAGGGAGGTATCAAGTCAGTCGCTGGACTCGTCCGCAAGACTGCAGATGCCCTTAAGGAGCTCGACGGAATAGGCGATAAGGCGGTCGAGGAGATCACCAGCGCCCTTTCTGAGCACGGACTCAGCCTTAAAGAAGGCTAGAATTGACGAGGAAGACTCAAAAAGGTAAGGTATAGGAACACATATGCGACACCAGCACAAAGGACGATCATTTAACAGGCCGAAGAATCAGCGCGATGCGTTGATGAAGTCGCTTGTCCGCTCTCTCATCTTGCATGAGCGCATTTCGACTACCGAAGCGAAAGCTAAGGAGATGCGCCCGATCGTTGAGAAGCTCATAACCTTTGGACTCACTGATACTGTCGCTAATCGCCGTCTCGTCTCTTCACGCCTTGGTGGCGACGCTGAGGCTGTCACAAAGCTTTTCTCTTCGATCGCTCCTCGCTACGCAAACCGTCCAGGCGGTTACACACGCATCATCAAGCGTGCACCTTCTCAGACCACGGGTCGTGCTGAAGCATACATCGCGCTCGTATAAATTTTCTTATCATGTCTACCATCGCTAAAAAAGTATCGAAGAGCCGTACGCTTCAGGGAGTTGAAAAACTCACGTACACTGTCGACGCTTCCGGCCGCACCCTTGGACGCGTTGCAAGCGAAGCAGCTTCAGCGCTCCTCGGCAAGAAGTCTGTCCACTACGTTCAGAACATGGTTCTTCCTGTAGAGGTCACCATCGTGAATGCAGACAAGATGACCCTTCCTGAGAAGCGCGTTGCAAAGAAGGAGTACACCCGCTACACCGGCCATCCAGGAGGTCTCCGCACGCAGACACTTGCAGAGTTCAAGACAAAGAAGGGAATCGAGGAAGTAATTCGTCACACCGTGGACGGCATGATCCCTCGCAACAAGCTTCGCAAGGATCGCATGAAGCGCCTTATCATCAAGAACTAATATGACACCTACCCAGACATACACCGTGGCCGTCGGCCGCCGCAAGACCGCGACAGCTCGTGTCCGCGTCACTCCAGCAGGAAAGAACTCGGTAACCGTAAACGGTCAGCCAGCGGAAGAGTATTTCAAGACGAAGGAGCGCGCTTCGATCACTGAGGACGTATTCCGCCTTGATGATGTGACCGGCACCTACGAGGTTGCAGCTATCGTAAAGGGAGGTGGTATCTCAGCACAGGCTGAAGCACTTCGCATGGGTATCGCGCGTGCACTCACCAAGAGCGACACCGGTCTCCGTCCTTCTCTCAAGAAGGCAGGGTACCTCAAGCGTGATCCTCGTGCTGTCGAGCGTAAAAAGCCAGGTCTTCGCAAGGCTCGCAAGCGCCCACAGTGGAGCAAGCGTTAATCCTCAGACAACTAAGCAAGGAAATCGCCCTTTTTGGGGCGATTTTCCTTTTTGCATACCCGAGTCTAATGTTGTATCGTTAGAGCAGATGTCTCGAGCTAGGGAGTTCTTCCTTTACCCGCGTTCGTACTGCAATACCGCGCTCCTGACAGCCGCGATTGCAGATGGTAAGTTCGAGAATCTAGGGCCCGTCTTGTTACATAATCCCTGACAAGCGGGCCCTTTTCTTTTGGTAAGATTTTAGCGTTGCAGCCGTCTTTAAATATATGAAATACTTGCTCGCATTTTTTATACTCTTCACGAGCCTTATTCTCGGTACCCACGCGCACGCTGCTGAGCAGACGATGTGTTATGACCTGTACAAGCCCGTATGTGCAGCGCAGATCGTCGAATGTTTTGCAGCACCATGTTATCCGCAATACCACACGTACAGTAATGAGTGTTTCGCCCAAAGCGCGCACGCGACTATCTTGCATGAAGGAGAGTGTACTGCGACTGAGACTGGTCCTGTAAGACCTGCAGCTACTGCGCCACCAGTTGTTCATTCGACTCCTTGGCATAGCACCACGACGACCACCACAAGCACAGGAGCGACTTCATCCACCTTTAGCGCAACAACCTCTTCCTCTACGCCGCCTCATCCAACTCCCCTTGGGCTCTTCCATCGCCTCTGGAATACCATCCTGAGCTGGTTCAAATTCTTCAAATCTAGAAGTATACTTACAAAGTTCTTTGAAGGGAGGTGAACAAATGGAAGATAGAACGTAATGAAATTGCAATGGGCCTAGATGCAATTTCTGAGGCCGGATCGCAAGATCCGGCCTTTTGACTGTCGCATTTTTTTGCGGCATACTTGAGCCATTATGGATGACCAAGACGATGTAATCATTGAATCAGACGGCGATGAGGAGATGGGCGGAAGCGAGGATGAACTCGAGGCTTCTGAATCTCGCGCTGAGACGAAGCTCGTTAAACTCCGCAAAGAGCTCGAGCAAGTCAAAAAGGAGAAGCAAGAAAACCTCGATGGCTGGCAGCGTGCTAAGGCAGATTATGTGAATGCGCTCAAGCGCTTCGAAGAAGAAAAGAAAGGAGCGATCGACCTCGGAAAGGTGCTCGCAGCAAAAGCATTTCTCCCTCCAATGGACTCCCTCGAACGAGCAAAGGGAAGCGGGGAGCTTCCAGAAGGATTTGTCGGAATCGTGAAGCAACTTGAGACTGCGGCGACCTCGCTCGGCCTCGTACAATTTGGCCAAACAGGAGACAGCTTCGATCCCTCCCTCCACGAAGCACTCGGCCAGGATCCAACCGAGGACAAAGATCAGGACGATGTTATCACTGCAGTTCTCGTCCCGGGATGGAAATTGGGAGAGGTTGTCATCCAGCCCGCAAAGGTTCGCGTCGCTCATTTTGCTGATTAGTTAAAACTCAGTTTTATTTCATTTCCTCATCACAACTATTTGATGAGGTATTTTGCAGCATGTAACTAGGCCGGCGGTTTGGTACAAACGTCTCCCTCATCAAGAGGCTGTTTGAGGGTTCGATTCCCTCCGTCGGCATAGTTGACATAGAATCCTCATCCGAATTATACTAATTGTGATGAGGGAGACGTTCGTTTAAGTAACGAGCAGCCTCGGAAAAGAACCGCGTAAGCGGCTCTTTTCTTTTTACTCGCGCATTTGAACTCTAAAACTATTAGAGGTACTATGTGCCTATCTGCGCACCGTCGCGCGTGCGCGTATATTTAATAACGTAACTACTACGACTATGGCTAAGATACTCGGTATTGATCTCGGCACCACCAACTCCGCCATGGCCATCATGGAGGGAGGGGAGCCACGCGTGCTTGAAAACGCAGAGGGAGCTCGCACGACTCCTTCGATCGTCGCGATCGCCAAGAACGGCGAACGACTCGTCGGTACGCTTGCAAAGCGCCAGGCAGTCACCAACCCGAAGAACACTATCTACGGCATCAAGCGATTCATGGGTCACCGCTTCGAGGATGAAGCAGTGAAGAAGGATCGTGAAGTCGTGCCGTATGAGATCAAGGCAGGCCCAGACGGTGGCGTACTCGTGCACCTCGGTGACAAGGACTATCGCCCTGAAGAGGTGTCAGCAATGATCCTCAGCAAGATGAAGGCTGACGCGGAAGCGAAGCTTGGTGAGAAGATCACTGAGGCAGTCATCACCGTGCCTGCATATTTCGACGATGCACAACGCAATGCAACCAAGGCAGCAGGTCAGGTTGCTGGTCTCGACGTGAAGCGCATCATCAATGAACCAACCGCAGCAGCGCTCGCATACGGCTTCAACAAGAAGAAGGACGAAAAGATCGTCGTGTACGACTTCGGCGGCGGTACGTTCGACGTCTCGGTGCTTGAAGTGGGAGATGATGTGGTTGAAGTGAAATCTACGGACGGCGACGCACACATGGGCGGTCGCGATATCGACCAGAAGATCATTCGCTATCTCGTGGATGAGTTCAAGAAGCAGAGCGGTCTTGATATCTCTAAGGATCCACTCGCGCTCCAACGTCTCGATGAGGCTGCAGAAAAGGCGAAGCATGAGCTCTCAACAGCCGCGCAGTCTGAGATCAACATCCCGTTCATCACGATCGGATCAGATGGTAATCCTCAGCACCTCCTCCTCACGCTCACACGAGCAAACCTTGAATCACTTGCTGATGAATTCATCACCCGTTCGATCGACATCACTAAGCGCGCACTTGAAGCATCAGGTCTCAAGCCATCAGACATCAATGAGATCGTTATGGTTGGAGGGCAGACCCGCATGCCGAAGATTCAAGAGGAAGTGAAGAAGCTCTTCGGAAAGGAACCGAACTTGTCGGTAAATCCTGATGAAGTGGTTGCTATTGGCGCTGCGATTCAGGCGGGTATCTTGCAGGGCGACGTGAAGGACATCCTCCTCGTGGATGTGATCCCCCTCTCACTTGCTATCGAGACTGCTGGTGGAGTCGCGACGAAGCTCGTTGAGCGCAATACTGCTATTCCAACCTCCCGCTCACAAACTTTCTCTACCTACGCAGATAATCAAACTTCAGTGGAGATCCATGTGACCCAGGGCGAGCGCGCAATGTCTGCGGACAACAAGTCCCTCGGACGCTTCAACCTCGAAGGCATTCCGCCAGCCCCACGCGGTCTTCCGCAGATCGAGGTAACCTTCGATATCGATACAAACGGTATCCTTACTGTAAAGGCAAAAGAGAAAACCACCGGCAAGGAACAATCTATACGCATCGAGGGCTCGACCGGTCTTTCAACCGCTGATATTGAGAAGATGAAAGCAGATGCGGATGCGCATGCTGCAGAAGATGCAAAGCGTAAGGAGCTCGTCGATGCAAAGAATCTCGCTGAACAGATGGTGTACAGCGCTGAGAAGGCGGTCAAAGAAAACGGCGATAAGGTAGACGCTGCCGTCGTGACGGAAGTGAATGAGAAAATTGATGCCCTCAAGAAGGCTCGTGAAGGGGAAGACCTTGAAGCGATCAAAACTGCGAGTGATGCTCTTTCAACCTCGCTCTCAAAAATCGGTGAAGCGATGATGAAGGCACAGCCAGAGGCTGGAGGAGAGACGCCTGGCCAGACCCCGCCGGAAGCAGGCGCAACTGACGCCGAATTCACGGAAAAATCACCTGAGTAGGTCTACTATTCCCGCGTATGAAAAAGAATCATTACGTATACTCTGGAATCGTTGCGCTCGCCCTTGTTGCGGTATGTTCGTTCGCGACACCTACACACGCAAGCACGTGCGGACGGTACGACGCGAGCTGCATGTGGACCTGGACGGAGCCGTCTTCGACGTGGTCAAACCACTACGCATATAACAATTATCCGCAGTACAACACGTACAGCGGCTATCAGCAGCCATACCAGTACTCGAGCCAGTACTACACCCCACCGACCAACTACACGTACAATTACAATAACTACAACACGTATTACACGCAGCCGACGTACTACCAGCCGGCATATTATCCGGGATACACCGCATACCCGATGTATACGTATACAGTGCCAGTAAATCATGGAGTGACGAGTAACTACTCCTACTCGTATAATACGTACTCGTGGTAGGACGATAAAAAAACTGCTGAGCATTTACCCCGTACGCCTCGCGTGCGGGGTATTTTGCTGCCCTCGGCGACAGGTGTATAGTGGTTTGGTATGGCAAAGAACTACTACGAGATCCTCGGGGTCGACAAGAAGGCGACACAAGACGACGTGAAGAAAGCGTTCAGGAAGCTCGCGCAAAAGCACCACCCGGACAAGGGCGGAGACGAAGCGAAGTTCAAGGAGATTACCGAAGCATATAGCGTGTTGAGCGATGACAGGAAGCGCCGCGAGTATGACTCATATGGCCAGACCTTCCCAGGTGGCGGTCCTACGGGCGCAGGCGGCATGGGTGGAATGGGCGGTTTCGACTTCAGCAACTTCCAAGGTTTCAATGGTGGCAACGTCGAGTTCGACATCTCAGATATCTTCGGCGGTTTCGGCGATATTTTCGGCGGAGGTCATGGACGCGGCCGTCGTGGTCGTGATATATCGATCGATACTGAGATCTCATTCAAAGAATCTATTCTCGGCACCAAGCGAAGCGTCGTGCTTACCAAGGTGAGCCAGTGTGACGTTTGTGACGGTTCCGGTGCAAAGCCCGGCACAGAGATGCAGACCTGCAAGACCTGTAACGGAGCAGGGAAGATCCATGAGACCCGAGACTCTATCCTCGGCTCGTTCACGAGTGTCCGCAGCTGCCCGACTTGTGAGGGTTCAGGAAAGACACCAAAAGAGGCGTGCACACACTGCAACGGCCGCGGCATCATGCGCAAAGAAGAGGAGATCAACATTCAGATTCCAGCCGGCATCGATAACGGCCAGATGATCCGTATGCCCGGCCAAGGCGAAGCGATCAAGGGCGGCATGTCCGGCGATTTGTACGTGAAGGTGCATGTAAAGGCGCATAGCATCTATCGCAAGGAAGGCGCAAACCTCGTGATGAATCTCCCGATCAAGCTCACCGACGCTCTTCTCGGCACTACTGTAACGATCACCACCATCGACGATAAGAAGCTCGAAGTGAAAGTGCCTGCAATGCAGCACACCGAAGAGACACTTCGCATCCGCAATAAAGGCGTTGCATACGCCGAAGGTGGTCAAGGCGATCTGCTCATCAAGATCAGCGTCGCGATGCCGAAGAAAATTTCAGCGAAGGCGAAGAAGGCGATTGACGAATTGAAGGGGGAGGGACTTTAGTTCATCGTGTACAATTGAGAGATGGATATAAACTCGATCTCCGTACAGATCAGCAATGTTGTCACTGGTTTTGCTCAGCATGCCTGGGCAGTGATCGGGAACTTCCTCGCGCTTCTCATTCTCACGGTGCTCATGATCGTGATCTCGTACCGTTCACGCGGGGGCATTATCTCGTTCATCGTGGCCCTCTATATGGGCTACGGCATATACGCGCTCTTTCCCTATGCCTCGCTTCTGCTCTCATTTGCTCCGACCCCACTCCTCAAGACGATTATTAGCATAGTGCTATACCTCATTTGCATCATCATTCCGTTCTTATTCATCGAACGACTTACGCATGGCGGTTTCGGCATCCTCAGCTTCGTGCCGCGCTTCGTGCTTTCATTCGTAGCAGCCACATTCCTCCTTGCGATCGCATACCATCTCTTCGACGTGAATCATCTCTACACCTTCCCCAAACCCCTCAACCAGCTCTTTGCTCCGGACAAATATTTCTTCCTTTGGTTTATCGCGCCACTCGTCGGACTCTTTTTCTTGGTTCATTAGATTATGGATTCGGCACCATACATTGAATGGGCAAAGCGAGAATTAGAGGATGTCATAGCCATTGAGCCAGAAGCACATGGAGATCAAAGCACGGTCTTTCATATTGAAACACCTTCTCAAAAATATATCCTTAAAATCGCAGCCGGGCTCGGGAGAGAACACGAGCGATCAGTGTGGCTTCAAGGCAAGATACCAGTCTCTCAAGTTATAAGTTTTATTACGATTAGAAATTCTGACGCCCTTCTCACAACCGAACTTCCCGGAAAGAATCTGGCCAAATTCAAAGCTGAATGGTCTGGCGATTTTATCGCTACGAAACTGGCAATGGCATTACGAAGTTTTCATTCGATAGAAACTACAGCCTGTCCCTTTGGAACGGCCGGGCAAGGGAAAGTTCTTGCCCATGGAGATGCATGCTTACCTAACTTCATTTTTAACGAAGAAGAGCTTACCGGGTATGTTGATCTGGGAGATGTTGGTATTGATTACCCAGAAGTAGACCTGTCAGCTGCTGTATGGAGCCTTGAATATAATTTAGGTCCTGGTTATGGTGAGATCTTTCTACGCGAGTACGGGTATGGAGAACCTACTGAAGAAAAAGTCGGCGAATTAAAATTGCAGTATGAGCAGAAACAACGGGAGTGGGGTCTCTCCTAACAGAATGTGGTAGGGTATTAACTAATGGATACGGGAGAAAATCAAGAGAAGACGACCTTTTCACAAGGTGTACAGGGCGTCTGGCGACATTCAAAACGATACAAACGATCGTTCGTTATTCTCCTTATCCTAGGCCTTGTTTCAGCTGTAGCGAACGGGTTTGTGCCATACGTAACAGGGCGATTCTTCGATGCGCTCATACGATTGCAGACCGCTCAGACTCCCATCATGAGTCTCGCTCCTTGGGTGTTCTTTCTTGCTGTGTGGGCGTTCATTCAAGCGATTGCAAATGCTAATGATTGGGTGATGGATCGTATGCGGCGCTATGTGGATACCCTCATACATGTCGGGATTCAAGCGACCGGATTCAAGCATCTACTTCGCGTACCATTGGCATATCACGTTAATGCGCATATAAACGGCGTGCTTTCTAAGATCAGTAATGCTGGGTGGCGCATCTCGACCATCTGGCAGAATGTCGTTCAGATCGCTCCACAACTTCTTTCCGTGCTCATTGGTATCACGCTTGCGGCGAGCATAAGTTTCGAGCTTGCCGGCGTACTCGCCTTCGGCGTAAGTATATATATCGTGCTGCTAATCTTCATGTTACGGCCGATCGCCAAAGTCGACGACCTCGCTTTTTCTACTTGGAATGAAAGTTGGAACCGAGCAGCCGAGTCAGTGAATCAGGTCACCGCTGTGAAGCAGGCAGCGGCAGAAGAATACGAAATTGCCAATATCGAGAAAGTCTTCATGACGACCATCGTGGGTCTTTGGTACAAACTTGAGAAGACCTGGAGCGACATCGGTTTCTATCAGAGAATTATCGTATTTCTTACGCAGCTCGCTGTCTTCGTCTTGTCAGTGCACATGATCCAGCAGGGAACTCTCACTGTGGGAGAATTGGTTGCCTTGAATGGATATGCGCTTATGTTCTTCGGACCGTTCGTCACCCTCGGACACAGCTGGCAAACCATTCAGAACGGCCTTACTTCTGCAGCACATCTTGAGTCCGTCTTTGATCAGGCTGAGGAGAAATATCAGCCAGATGAACTGACTAAACCGTCCACTTCGACAGGAGAAGTAGCCTATCAGCATGTATCATTCCGCTACGGGAAAGAGGATAGCGGGGTACTTAAAGACATCGAATTCATCGCACATCCCGGAGAGACCGTCGCGCTAGTCGGAGAATCCGGCTCGGGGAAAAGCACGATCCTCTCGCTCCTGTCCGGATACTATTTTCCTGACGAAGGAAGCGTGCTTGTGGATGGAGTCGACACGCGTCACTGGGACCTCCACGAGCTGCGAAAAAGTATCGCCGTAGTGCCGCAAGAGCTTTCACTATTCAATGATACGATCGGCATCAACATCCGCTACGGTTCATTCGATGCAACCGATGAACAGATGCAGCAAGCTGCGCGGGAAGCACACATCCACGACTTCATTATGGAGTTACCCAAAGGATACGATACTCTCGTTGGAGAGCGCGGCGTCAAACTCTCCGTGGGACAGAAGCAACGCATCGCCATCGCTCGCGCCATCCTCCGCAATCCGCAGATACTGATTCTCGACGAACCAACCAGCGCACTCGATGCCAAAACCGAGCAGCTCATTACTCAATCGCTCGAGAAGCTGATGCGTGGTCGCACTACTTTTATCATTGCTCATCGACTCTCGACTGTCCGCAAAGCCGACCGTATTCTCGTCGTGAAGGATGGAATGATCGCCGAGCAGGGCACTCACGACGAACTCATGACAAAAGAGAAGGGTGTTTATAAGCCGCTCTATGAGTTGCACATCGGTTTGACCTGATTAGAGGGGAGACTAACTCCGCAGGAGCTGCTCGAAGTTTGACGGGAACCGTAACTGCAGAAGCGTTCGGCCGCTATCCCAGCCAATCCAGAAAAGGAGGAAAAGTAGTGCAGCCCCAAATACCAGCCCAACGATGGCCCGTCCTACTGTGAACGCCCACAATACAAGCGCGTCCCGTACTTCATCCAGATTTATCCACATGAGGTCATCATACAAAATCTTCTCAAAAATCGCATCAGCTAACAGAATCAAACCTGGGCTTCGTCGATACGGGAGAACGGAAAGAAGACGAACGATTCAGGATGAAAGGCGGGGTGGTGTTGAGGGAGGTAGTGATGTGCTTAAAACAGACTCAGAAATAAGCCCTTTTATAGTGATGCTCCGTAGGTATTGCAATTTTAGATTAGTGTGATATAGTATGTTCATCGACGGGTTGGCCGTCTTGAACATCAAAACGTAGAAGAGGAGATGTGCCTATGGCACGCCTTGGTTTAACTGCTGGCGCAAAAAAGCGTATCGGCATTATGGCTGTTGGGTATGCAGCCAAAGCCATCGAGGAATTCCTCTTCGATTGGCTACTCTATGGCACAGTTGTGCTGTACTGCACTTCTCAGTGGGGAAAAGTTGAAGGCTCTGTGGCTGCGTTTCTTATGATGACGCCTCTGTCGGCAGTGATTTGTCTTTTTTACCTCAAACTCTACGACTGGTTCCATCAGGACTGGTTTGGATTTGAGGCACTCAAGGAAATCACCAACTCACCACACAAAGGATGGATGAGCAGGATGGTATTTTGGATCGCCCGTTTAGGCGCGTTTCCGGCATTCATCATACTCTCCATCAATACCGATCCGTTTATTGTAACCGTCTATCTTCGCAAAGGAGAAGACGCGTACGACGGACTTTCGGGTCGTGACTGGTTCATCTTCTGGTCCAGTGTCATCTTCTCAAATTCATACTGGACTCTCCGATGGTCAGTGATCGTGATCGTGGCAAACTACCTGCTGGCTCACTTGCCGATCTGGTTCCCCGGAATCGATTGGACGGGAATTGAGAATCAGTGCCTCGACGCCATTACCCAAGCAGTTCTTTATGTAAAGCATCTTGTATGATGCGACCGGTTAGTAGTTGACTACTAACCGGTCTTTTGTTATAATACTAATACACAGATATATTTAAATTAAGCCAAATTCATTTTATATGGCTTATTATATTAAACATGGAGTTTTCTTCTAAATTAGTACTTGCATGCCTCTGGGGGCTTGTTCTGATTGCACTCGCGGTTACTGCATGGTTTTTTCTAATAGAGAAGAATTACACATTCATGGTAGAAGCTGCTTGTGATTCTGCTTCAGGAAATTGTTTTCATCGCGACTGTTCTTCACCAGATAGCAATTGTCCCCCAAGTAACTTAGAAGACTACCGAGTGTTTACTATCAAGGCTGCAGATTTTGCTAAATGTAGCGGAGACGCATGTGAAAAAGAATGCGTGGCCGGAACCGCTCAATGTACAGAGCTAAAATGCGGAAAATCATCAGGCGACTCATGTTCTGCTAATCCCGAACAAAGTGACCAATAACACTATCGGAGTTAAATATTCAACTGAAAATGCTCTTCCGAGCATTGATTTACTGATTTCCAATCGAGAAGTATTTAATTCTTTTATCTATACCCCTTTAGAAGAAGCACTTGCTGAGCTGGACAAACGTCGAAATGACGAGTCTATCCAGGTAGACATAAAGGCACCCCTCGCACTCCAAGGCGAGGCAAAGGCTGTCATGTTTAGGCAATTGGTGACTCCAAATTACGAGATTCGTCGTTTTCTTAGCTTACTTGATTCAATCAAGCTTAAGCCACTTTTTTGGGAATATCATAACGATAAATTTACCTCAAATAACGAATGGAAACATTCATTAGGGCGATTGTTCTTCTATCACGGAAGAGGCAAACAGGGAGGAGCGAAAATTGATTCTAAAAATGCAATCGACTTCAACCTCGCTAATGGAAGGAAGATTTCCGAAGTCAAGACGATTACCGGTGAGTCGCTGATTGATTTTCATCACCATCTTTTTTCTCGTCGATTCCCTGATCTCGATCTGGAATTTTTTGATGCTTCTGAATGGTTTCATCATAACGGGGAAGTAGCAAAAGATTATTATAAATCTTTTCTAGCCCTCTTTGTAAAAGACGCGATATTATTTGAGAATTTCATGCTGGATGAAAAAGAACTTTCATTTACACGAGATATATTCTTGCCAGCGTTTATTGAAGTGTACCGAAGCACCGGCCTGAAGCCTCTTATTGTATCTCTGGAACCTACCGACATTGAAGGGGATCGCTTTTGGATCTGTCATCCTCACGAAGACAAGGAATACATTCTGAACAGGCTTGGGATACAAGAGGCTGAATGATCGGCTAGTATCGTATAATCATTGTATGCTTGAGAATTCTTGTTACGCGACAACGGCCAGCTACCACACGGTTGCGCTATATTCTCACGTAGTGCCAATTGCAATATCGCTATTCCTCGCAGGCTATACATTATTTCGTGCAAAATTCTCCAAACCGGCATTGGTGTTTGCTTCCTTTACGCTTACTTTCTCCCTTTGGTTATTAGGAGACCTGGTGGATTGGGTCGTGTCTAATTACTATTTGGTTTATTACACGTGGTCCTGGCTAGATTTCATCAATGCCGTTTCTTTCATATTTGGTGCCTATTTCTTCGGCATTCTTTCACGAGGTAAGGTAACTGTCTGGGAAAAAGTAATCTTTGTACTTGCCTGCATACCAACTTTCTTCCTTACCGTAAGCGGCACCTCAGTTCTCGGATTTACTCAGTCGGTATGCGAAGCTATAAACAATGATTGGTCGACATATCTTAAACTTCTAGCCGAAGGAATAGCCGTTCTTTCAATACTATTTTCTATATATATCAACTGGAAGAAATCCGACCGGGCAAAGCGCATACAGTTGTCTGTCGTATCAGTAGCAATTCTTTTATTCTTCGTCGTATTTGGCGGCACAGAATACTATTCGTCCGTCACCGGAATATACGAGGTTAACCTATACGGTTTATTTGTTCTGCCAGTCTTCTTGATCGTTATGATGTTCGCGGTAACTAATCTGGGAGTCTTTGACTTCCGACTTCTGGGCTCTCAAATATTCTCGTACGCGCTTATTATTACCTCAGGTTCTCAGCTCCTTCTCATACAAAATCAGACCCAAACAATCTTGAGTGTTATAACGGTGGGCATATCAATCGTGTTTGCCCTCCTCCTCTTGCAAAATGCACAGAAGGAAGAATCCGCGCGATTGAAAATCATCGAACTTGCCGGCGAACTGAAGACGGCGAATGACCGACTCAAACAGCTCGATCAAATGAAAAGCGAGTTCTTGTCCGTGGCATCGCACCAGCTGCGTGCCCCGATCACGGCTATCAAGGGATACATCGCCAATATTAGCGATGGCTCATATGGACCGCTGCCTGATTACCTGATCAATCCGCTTGCCGTCGTGCAGGAATCGACTCGCGTGATGACATCTTCGATCGAGGACTACCTCAACGTGTCGCGTATCGAACAGGGTCGCATGAAGTATGAGATAGCTCCAGTCGACGTGACGGCGCTCGCGCAACGTGCGACCGAGGAAATGAAGCCGATCGCGGTCAAGAAGGGTCTTAAGCTTGAATTTGCTGATTCTCCAAGCGTCACCGTGAACGCAGACTTCGGCAAGATCAAGCAGGTGTTCACGAACCTTATCGACAACGCCGTCAAATACACCGAGCAGGGCAGCGTGACCGTCTCAATCATGAAGACAGACACGGCCGTTCGATTCATGACTCAAGACACAGGCATCGGCATCGACCCTGCGGAGATCGACGGACTCTTTGCAAAGTTCATACGCGCTCGCGATGCGAACAAGGTGAACACGACCGGTACCGGTCTCGGTCTTTATGTGGCTAAGCAGCTCGTGGAAGGACAAGGGGGCAAAGTCTGGGCGGAATCAGACGGGAAAGGAAAGGGCAGCCGCTTCATCGTCGAGCTTCCCCTCGTGTCTGCTCCAGCAGCTCCCGAACCAATGGCCGCTCCAACATCGGCGTCTACAGCATAAGCAAGAAGAAACCGCCTTTGGGCGGTTTCAAGTTTGAAGGTACTTACACTTTTTGAGCGAGCAGTTCTTTGGCTTCTTCTCGTGTAGCGATACGCTTGTGCTCTTGATAGAAATCCCAGAGCTTCGCGAAACGCTCTCGCGTCACAGCGAGGATCACCTCGTCATGCCACATTCCTGCATGCCAGGTGTACTCCTTGATGACCCCGCACATCTCATATCCGCAGCGTTCGTTATATTTAATACTGCGCTCATTAGTGCCTTGGATCCGAGTCGTTACGATTCTGAGCCCAAACCATTCGAAGAGATATCTGAGCATCAGATACTTGGCAATCACGCCGTATCCCTTGCCTTGAAATGAGACGTCTCCGATAAATGCGCCGGTATTAGCACGTTTATTGAAGTCATCGATATGGTGAGCGCCCATGACTCCGATGGGGGCCCACTCAGCTTTCTCATCCGCTCGGACAAGGATCAGGAAGACTATATCTTCCTCTTTATCCGCGAGAGATTGGACGAACCGCCGTTCTGAGTCTGTCGAGATAGGACGTCTCGCTGTTAGAAATTGTGTCACCTCGGGATTATTGATCCACTGCACGAGGAGAGGCACGTGCTGCGGTTCCGGGATTGCAAGAGCCACATTATCCATGTGACGGAAGATATTAAAGTCCATAAAAGGACCTCCATTATGAGTTGTGAAAGAACGCGCGATCACGCGGCTCTGCAAAACGAGAAAACCCGGCTTCTGCAGAGCCGGGGCGTTTCTAAAAGAATCTAGAGAGAAAAGTCGCGGCTATGCACAAACAGCTCGAATAAGGCAGGATTTGGTCCCGGCGATATTGAAGCCCTGGTTGTGCATATGACGTGGTGTCATAAATTAACCCTAGCAACTTTTGAGTTTTTGTCAAATCTTCAGATTCGCCTGTTTTTATGGTACGATTTTCTCGTGAAAATACTCATCACGGGCATTGCTGGCGCGATTGGTTCTCACCTCGCGGAACGACTTATCTCTGAAGGTCACGACGTGATCGGCATCGATGCATTCAAGCCGTATTACGATCCTAAACTCAAGAAGATAAACGCCCGCGAAGTGGAATCTACCGGAGCGAAAGTCTACGACATAGATCTCGCGACGGGGCAGTATGAACACCTGCTTACTGACGTAGATGTCATCTTCCATCTCGCTGCGCAACCAGGCATTTCTGCGGCAACACCGTTTGATACTTATTTGCACGATAACCTTCTAGCGACTCATCGTTTGATCGAAGCAGCTAAGAAAATCCCTTCCCTTAAAGCGTTCATCCATGCTTCTACATCCTCGGTCTATGGTGCTCGCGCAACCGGAGACGAGACATCGACGCCCCAACCGATCTCGCATTACGGAGTCACGAAGTTAGCTGCCGAACAACTCGCGCTCGCGCAGCACCGTGAGAGTGGCATGCCTATCGTGGTGCTCCGATTCTTTTCCGTATACGGTCCACGCGAGCGCCCAGACAAGCTTTATCACAAGCTCATAAAGGCGATCTCAGAGGGTAATCCATTGCATCTCCACGAGGGCTCTGAGCATCACGTACGCAGTTATACATTCATCCACGACATTATCGAGGGATGCGTACTCGTACTCAAGAATCTTGATAAGGCGATCGGTCAGATATTCAATCTCGGAACTGATAAGACCATGACGACAGGGGAGGGCATCACACTCATTGAAAAGATCATGGGCAAGAAAGCCGAAATCGTACGCACGCCTCGGCGCCCCGGAGATGTTCTCGAGACGGGTGCTAACATAGCAAAGATGCGGGATACGTTTGGATACGATCCGAAAGTCGAGCTCGAAGATGGGCTCCAAGCTCAAGTTGAGTGGTATATGCAGACCATTGCCCCTAAGGGCAAATGATATACTCGAGGATATGGACCTAATAAAAGACCTGCAGGCACGCGGCCTGATCGAACATCATTCGGCTGAATTGGAAACAATCTTTTCAAAGAAACGCACCGTCTATCTCGGCGTGGACCCGAGCGCTGATTCGATGCAGGCAGGAAACTTGGTTGTAATACTCCTGATGAAGCGTCTTGCGGATGCGGGACATCGCATCATCCTCCTCGTGGGTGGCGGCACCGGCATGATCGGCGATCCACGCGAATCAGGAGAACGCCAGCTTGCCGACAAGAAGATCGTGGATCGAAACGCGAAAGCCTTGCGCGCGCAGATGCAGGCGATCATCGGCAGCAAGGTCACGCTCGTGAATAACGCGGATTGGCTCTTGAAGGTGAAATTGGTGGACTTCCTCCGCGATATCGGCAAGCACTTCACCGTAAACGAACTCGTGAAGCGTGACATCATCCGTCGCCGTCTTGAGAATCCGGACGACAGCATCTCGTACACCGAATTCGCATACTCGCTCCTCCAGGGATACGACTACCTCGTCCTCAACCAGAAATACGGCACGGACCTGCAGCTCGGCGCATCAGATCAATGGACCAACATCCTCTCAGGTGTTGAACTCATCCGCCGCAAGCTCGGCAAAGAAGCGTTTGCGCTCACATGTCCGCTTGTGACCGACGCCAACGGCAAGAAGTTCGGCAAGTCCGAAGGAAACGCCGTCTGGCTCGACACAAAGAAGACCTCGCCATATGCCTTCTATCAGTTCTGGCTTAACCAGCCGGACGAGAAGGTGGGTCAATACCTTAAGTTTTATACGTTCATGAGCCCGTTCGAGATTGATGCGCTCATGGAGCTTCATAAGCGGCAGCCAGGGAAGCGAGATGCTCAGCGAATGCTCGCGCATTCCGTCACCACGATCGTGCACGGCAAGGCAGCTGCAGATAGCGCCGCATCAGTTTCAGCCGTGCTCTTCGGTGGCAAGGCTCTTGCGGATCTCACCAAGGAAGAAGCGGCACTCCTTTTACGCGAAGCACCAAGCCATGCAATTTCTGCGGAGCAGCTTACTAACGGGTATAGCGTCGTGGATCTGCTCACCGATACTGGTCTTGCGAGCTCGAAGGCCGATGCGCGTCGCCTCATAAGTGGAAACGGCGTGTCTATAAATGATGTACGCATCGAGAATCCAGATGCAAAGCTTGAAGACTCGCACTTCGAGAATGGTCTGGCGCTCCTGCGCCGTGGAAAGCAGATGATCGTGCTCGCTGCTCCAGCCAAAGCAAAGATGTAAAAAATTTCATAATTATTTGATTTTTTCTTCAGTTTTCCTTGAACTCCTTTTGATACAGTAGCAACGTGGCTACGCTTACAGTGGAACAACAAATCGAAGCAGGAAGACTCTATCGCGAAGGATTAAGCGCTCAACAAATAGCGGATCATTTTAACGTTTCCTTAAACGCAACTTTTTATTCTCTCCGACATCAGGGAATTCAACGAAGAAGCCGTAAAGAAGCGAATCGTATACGTTATGAGAATGCAACGTTATCTTTTCAGATAAAGGAACATCTTTCGCCACTGGAAGAGCAATTGAAACTTGCAGGTGTGATGCTTTATTGGGCTGAGGGATACAAAATTGGCTCCTCAATAGATTTTGCCAATTCGGACCCTGAGATGGCCCTATTATTCTGCGAATTTCTGAACAAGATTTGTGGGGTTAATCAGAACCGGCTTCGAGCATCCTTATATTGTTATGAGGGACAAGATATCGGAGCCTTGCATAGTTATTGGAGCAATCTATTGAATATACCTCTCGAGCAGTTTACGAAACCCTATATAAAACAAGCTGCCGTGACGGCCCGGGGACCACGCATGCCATATGGGCTTGTACATGTGCGATATTGTGATAAAAAGTTATTACAGCTTATACTTAAATGGATAGGTGAATATAGTCAAAAATGCGTCGGTGGCGGAGTGGTCAATCGCACGAGACTGTAAATCTCGCGGACAATGTCCTACGAAGGTTCAAATCCTTCCCGGCGCACAAAAAAGAAAGCGAGGTGTAAGCCTCGCTTTTTTTATCGCCATCCATCCCATTTAGGAGGAGGGGACGCAGTTAAATTTCTCCAGGAACTCGCCGAGCGTGTATTCGACCGGCCTTACGTTTCTGTGAACCACTTGCCATTGCAGCTCGAAGGAAGGTTCCTCTACGACCATACTGACGATTGGCGTCGCGGAGGACAATGCACCCTTTTCGACGAGCTGCCGAAGCAACGGCCGACAATGCTTGCAAGGCGGTAATGTACCTTCCATATCGATGCCGAGTTCGTCGTCAACCTGATAAGGAGCCGAAATCCCGAGCGCCTTAACTCGGGTCCTTCGGGGATTCAGCAATTGGTAGGAATCGATCACGCGCATTTCTGCGCATATCCGAGGACCTTTTGAACCCGGACAGGGCTTGAAGTTGGAGCCGGACAGCATCGATTGCTGCCCGTGCCCATGCTCCAGCAACATGCTGACGCCGACTTTGAAACCACGATGATTGACACCGTGTCTTTGCGCATAGAGCGCAGAGCCCAGCAGCCATTCTTTGTGACTTTCGCTTAAAGAACTTACTTTCTCAATACGCATGTTCCGCCTCCAATCATATTCATACGTCTCCGCACCATACCACTAAAAACGCTTTCTCTCAAGACTCGGTTCATGGTATCGTAGAGGCATGAACGACCAGAAACCTATCCTCCTCTCGGGCATCAAGCCGACCGGCGACCTTCATATCGGCAACTATTTCGGGGCCATGAAGCAGCAGGTGGACCTGTTCAAGTCCGGCGAATACCAGTGCTTCATCATGATCGCGGATTATCACGCGCTCAACACCATGCAGGACGCGAAGGGAATGCGTGAGCGCACACTTGAGCTCGCAGCAGCATATATTGCCGTTGGGCTCGATCCTGAGCAGCTCGTGCTCTTCAAGCAATCAGACGTGCCCGCACATACTGAGCTCGCATGGATTTTCGATACTATCACCACCATGCCATACCTGATGCGTGCACACGCATTTAAGGATGCAGAAGCAAAGAGTAAGGAGATTAGCGTCGGCACCTTTAATTATCCGATGCTCATGGCCGCCGACATCCTTCTCTACGACACGGCGATCGTGCCAGTTGGTCAAGACCAAAAGCAGCATATCGAGTACGCACGCGACACCGCAGAGAAATTCAATCGCATCTTTGCCACCGAATCGGGCGATACCTTCACGCTTCCGAAGGAACACATTATGCCCGATGTTGCCGTCGTGCCAGGCACGGACGGCCAGAAGATGAGCAAGAGCTACGGCAATGTGATTCCGCTTTTCGCGTCTCGTGACACCATCGTGGAGAAGGTGATGAGCATCGTTACGGACTCATCGGGTGAACGCCCTGAAAACGTGTATGCGATCCATAAGCTCCTCAAGTCCGAAGCCGAACTCGCACCGCTCTACGAAGAGCACAAGGGCAAGTACAAAGCTCTCAAGGACGCGCTCGTCGAAGATCTCGAGACATTCATCGCTCCGATGCGCGAACGATACGAAGCGCTGATGCAGAACCCAAACGAGATCATGGCAATTCTCGAAAAGGGAGGCCAGCAGGCTCGAAAAGCATCTGAAGCGAAGATGGAAGCCGTGCATAAGGCTATCGGCGTTCGCTAGATAACGAGGGGGTTTCGCGCAAACAAATCCACTAAGGTTCATAACGTATAAAATAAAAGAGACGCCGGACCTCTGGGTCATGCGTCTCTTATTGGTCACTTGTCGGAATCGAATGTGCTTAACCCTTCATCATCCGAACTGCACTTGATGTGAAGATGACCTGGCCGTTTTCGCCGATGAGTTGCATCGGTCGCTCGATGGCACACACCAGACCGATGCCACGCATCACGTTGTCCAGGCTCACTTTGGAACCCTTTTGCCGTTCAGCGATTCGAGTGACTTGGACTTGGGTCTTGAGGAACAAGACCTCGTAAATCGAATTCGATGTGTAAACGTTCAATGTAACCTCCCAATGTTCAGGTAAGTATATAATACACCATACTAAATAATTGTCAATGTTTTATTGATCTAACCCGTGAGCCGTGTGGACCAGGCATACTTCGCTGAAGCGTGGTATTTTATACCTATATGACTGAACGTATCCTTATCGGTGAACTGGGCCAGCACGTGGGCGAGACCGTCTCCATTTCCGGATGGGTAGACGTGCGCCGCGACCAGGGCAAGCTGGTTTTCTTTGATTTCCGTGACCGCACCGGCGTCGTGCAGGGTGTCGTGCTCCCCGGAAAAGATGAAGAAGCTGAGGCCTTAATGACAGCAGCAAAAGAAGTTCGTAACGAGTTCGTCGTGACCGTTTCGGGAATCGTGAACCAGCGTCCTGAGAAAAACGTCCAGGCAGACAAGCAAAACGGCAACATCGAGCTTGAGATTAAGAGTATAGAAGTGCTTTCAGTTGCGGAGCCAATTCCATTCGACATCAGCGGCGATACGCGCGAGATCGATGAGAACGTCCGTCTTAACTATCGCTACCTCGATCTTCGATCAGAGCGCATGACCAAGAACATTCGCATGAGAAGCGAGTTCGTTCGTCGCTGTCGTGAATTCTTGTTCGGTAACGGATTCGCAGAAATCGAAACGCCGCTTCTTACCGAATCAACACCAGAAGGCTCACGCGACTTCGTGGTTCCATCTCGACTTAATCCCGGAAAATTCTACGCGCTTCCTCAGTCGCCGCAGCAGTACAAGCAGCTCCTCATGACGGCAGGCTTTGAGCGCTACTTCCAAACCGCTCGCGCTGTTCGCGATGAAGATCTCCGTGCAGATCGTGGCTTCGAACATACGCAGATCGATATTGAGATGTCATTCGTAAAGATGGAGGATGTCATGAACACTGTCGAACAGATGGTGACTAAGACTGTCGAAGACATGGGCTTCACGATCAAACAAAAGCCATTCCCGCGCATTTCATACAAAGATGCGATGGAGAAATATGGCGCAGACAAATTCGATCTCCGAACTGAGGAAGAGAAGGAGCAGGGCATCCTCGCATACGCATGGGTCGTGAACTTTCCATTCTTCGAAAAGACTGACGACGGCAAGTGGACCTTTACTCACAACCCATTCTCCATGCCGATTCCGGAGCACCTCGACTGGCTCATGAAAGGTGAGAACATTGAGCAGATCCTCACCACACAGTACGATCTCGTCTGCAACGGATACGAATCAGGCGGTGGCAGTATCCGCGCGCATCGCCCTGAGATTCTCGAAGCGACATACAAGGTGATGGGCTATAGCGAACAAGAAACAAAGGATAGTGTCGGTCACATGATCGAAGCATTCAAATACGGCGCTCCTCCTCATGGCGGCATCGCGCTCGGCGTCGAACGCAACCTCATGAACCTCACCGGCGAGACCTACCTCCGAGAAGTCCAGGCCTTCCCAATGACACGCGGCGGCCAGACAGCAGTGATGAACGCACCGAAGCCACTTGCCGAGAAGCAACTCAAAGAATTAGGTATCAAAGTAGATCCACAAAAATAATATGAAACTCACATTCTCTCCCAAACCGATCAGTGAAGCGCCCGCACGATACGTCCGCATCCGTTTCTGCGAGGATGTGCCGGGAGGGAAGCGAGTCGTGCGAGAGAACGGAATCGAATATATCGAGATCAAGACCGGCAAGGGAAGCGAGATGAACCGCCGGAAGTTCATCATTCTCTGCCGCTCGATCATCCAAGCAACGAAAGCGAACAAAGCTCGAAAGATTGCCGTACAATTTGATGCGACCCCTGAACTCTTTGCAGGCATGGCAACCGCCGACCTTACGCCCGAAGAAACTTCAAAGCTCGCTGCTACGAACTACGAGATGGCGAACTTTGAATTCACGAAGTTCAAGACGGCACCGAAAGAAGGATGGACGGTCGTGGACGAGGTACTGCTCTGTGGCGCTACGAGCAAGTCTGTCGAAGCAGCTGCAAAGCGCGGACAGATCATCGGACAAGAAGTGAATGCCTGCCGCAATCTCGCCAACACTCCAGGCGGTAGTATGACACCGAAGGGCCTCGCAAAAGCTGCAAAGGATGCGGTGAAAGGTCTCGAAACAGTAACCGTAAAAACGTACAGCAAAGCTGAGATTGAAAAAATGGGCATGGGCTTACTCGCAGGCGTCGGAAGCGGATCGTCCGAAGAACCGACGTTCACCGTGATGGAGTATAAGGGAGCAGCAGGAAAGCCGATCGTGCTTGCCGGAAAGGGAATCACATTCGATTCAGGCGGTCTTAATATCAAACCATCTGCGCATATCTATGAGATGCACATGGACATGTCCGGTGCCGCAGCGGTTATACACGCTGTCGCACTCGCTGCGAAACTCAAGACCAAGAAGCACGTGATCGGCCTCATTCCTGCAGCTGAGAACATGCCGGGCAACAACGCGACCCGTCCGGGAGACATCCATCGTTCACTCTCGGGAAAGACCGTCGAAGTGACTGATACCGACGCTGAAGGGCGACTCGTGCTCGCCGATGCGCTCGCGTACGCGAAGCGTTTGAATCCAAGCGTTGTTGTTGATGTCGCGACCCTTACTGGCGCCGCAATGATCGCGCTCGGCCTCCATACCTCTGGCCTCATGACGCGTGACGAAGCCCTCTCCCAACAACTACTCGAGCTCGGAGAAACAAGCGGGGATTATCTTTGGCGGTTGCCACTCGGCGATGAATTTGAAGAGCAAGTGAAAGGCACATTTGCAGACCTCCAGAACTATCCGCTCGGCGGAGGCGGACGATATGGCGGCGCATCGCTTGGCGCGATGTTCCTCTGGCAATTCGCGAAGGATCTCGATTGCCCATGGGCCCATATCGACATGGCACCGCGCATGGTGTCAGTTCCCGGCGACGAACTCGCAAAAGGTGCAGCAGGTGAGCCCGTTCGTCTGCTATTCTCTTTTATAGAGTCATGGAAATCGTAGAGATACAGAAATTCACTGTCCGCACTCCTGCATACGAGGGACCGCTCGAGCTGATCCTCGAGCTTATCGAGAAGCGCCAGCTCTCCGTGAGCGAACTCTCGCTTGCGCAAGTGACCGACGACTACATCAATCACGTCCGTTCGCAGGCTGCGTTCCCGATGGAGCATGTCGCCGATTTCATCGGCGTTGCTGCGACGCTCCTGCTTATCAAATCAAAGTCGCTTATTCCTGAACTCGAACTTTCTCCTGAAGAAGAAGGCGACGTGGAAGAGCTCAAAGATCGCCTGAAGCAATACGAACTCGTGCGCGATGCTGCTCGCGAACTCAGCCGTATCTTCGGACAGCGCGTGATGGTCTCAGCAGGGGATCGTGAACCGGAGCCGGTCTTCGCACCGAGCCGTGACATCTCGCTTCCTGCGCTTGAACGAGCGCTGCGTGAATCGCTTGCAGCTCTCGAGAAGGAAGAGAAATTGCCTGAAGCCCGTGTGCGTCCGCTCGTCACCATCGAAGAGATGATGGATCGCCTGACTCGGCGCGTACAGGCTGCGATCACCCTCTCGTTCAGCGATTTCTCAGGCAACGCGAAGGAGAAAGTTGAAGTCGTGGTATCCTTCCTCGCGCTCTTGGAACTCGTGAAGCAGGGAATCGTGGAAGTACAGCAGTACGGCACATTCCAGGACATTACCATCACAAACATTTCTGCGGCTGTGCCAAGGTACGGTTCATAACTTGACAAATAGTCCAATACGTGATATTTTAGTTTCGTCACGTTAATTTGCCACGTGCCAAGGGGAACTTGGGAAGTGCAAAATAACCTTAAGTCACCGAGATGGTGCAAAGGAGTTAGTCATGGATAGCAATAAGTTCGCGCAAATGGTTCGGGAATTCCCGTATATCACCAACATTTTCACCGAAGAAGGCCTGTCCGCAGATCGCATCGGAGAAATCACGGTGGCACGGGGGGACCGGAATCTGCTTGAGGTCACACCGAGAGCATGGTCCTATGACGCCGATGGATATGGCGACTACGCAGGACACCGTTCCTTTTGGGCAGTCACTGTCGGTAAAATCGCCAAACTGAAAAGTGCTTGGGATCGGTCAATTCCTTACCATAGGAACGACCAAACTGAGACGGATCAAATCGGCTTTCAACTTCTTGCTCTGGATCGCGACGTCAAATATATCGTCGAGATCCACGCAGAAGGCTGGGACCACGAGATCAAATCTCCCCATGTCGTCATCTATAAGATGGAGAATTTCGATTGGCGTAAGTATTGCCCGCCAATACAATTGACTCAAAGTTAAAACATATACGTTCTTTGGATTGTTTTCGCACCCGTGTCAGAAATGGCACGGGTGTTTTACATCTGGACTTTTGATACACAAATTCGAGGTATGAGGGGTTTTCGAGGGTGTGAATGTGCGGTATTCTAGTAGTTATGTCTAGTTCTCATTCGGCCCTGCTGCAGGCTGTCCTTTTTGCTGCCGGAGAACCGCTTTCCAAGAAGCGTCTGGCAACCCTGCTCGAGCTCTCCCCGGAAGCCCTCCGGGACGCTGCAATCGGCCTCCAGGAGCACCTAAAAGGCTCAGGATTGGCCCTCATTGAGTCTGGGGAAGAGGTGGAGCTCCGAACGGCTCCAGAGGCTGCTGCGGCCGTGGAGCGGCTCCGCCAGAGCGAGCTTTCTCGGGATCTCGGCAAGGCCGGCCTTGAGGCCCTTGCCATCATTTTGTACAAGAACGGCGCGACCCGCAGCGAGATCGACTGGGTGCGCGGGGTGAATTCGACAGCAGCACTTCGCTCGCTTCTGCTCCGTGGACTCGTGACGCGCACCGAGGATGAGTCTGATCGCCGTCGTGCCCGTTACACTCCGACCATCGAGGCCCTCGCGCACCTCGGCATCTCACACATCTCGGAACTCCCGAACTACGAAGAACTCACGAGCGAACTGGACCAGTCTGACGCGCTTCAAGCAGAGGCTGTGCACGCAGTACAAGAAAATGGAAACTGAAACAATCGCACAAGCAGTTGAACGGGTACGCCGTGGACGCCGCCAGCTTAAGCAGGCGGGTATCGCCCTGATCGGACTCACGCTCGTGCTCGGCGGGGGAACGTTCCTCGCGTCACGATTCATGCCGCATCCGGCACCAGTCCTCGAAGCGACAGCAACAACCACGCCCGTACTTCCTGATTCATACGCACATGTATCACTGATCGGAAAAGCGGCGATCGTGTACGACCTCACGAACGGCGACACGCTCTACGCACAAAATGTGTATGCGCAGCTGCCGCTCGCATCTGTTACGAAGCTCCTCACGCTTTATGCAGCATCACAAGTCCTTTCGTCTTCGACGCCCGTCGTGATGACGCCAGATTCAGTGTCGAGCATCGATGATGCATCGGATATCGGATTCAAGCCAGGCGAAACGTTCTCATTCCACGATCTCGCACGCCTCACGCTTGCCGCGTCGTCGAATACCGGCGCAAAGGCAATCGTGGAAGCCGCAAGCAACGCACGCGCACAAGATCAAACCTCGCTCCTTGCGAGCGCAGCGAGCGCGATCGGTCTCAAGCAAACTTATGCACTAAACGGTACCGGCCTCGATCAAAACGAAGTAGTCTCCGGCGCATACGGCTCTGCCCATGACGTTGCCGTTCTTGCAGGCGCACTGCTTAAGAAAGAACCTACGATTGCAGAAGCGAGCACGCAGCCTGTCGTGAGCATCACGTCGCAGCAGGGAATCAAACACACGTTCGCGAACACGAACGTAGATGTGACGCATATTCCGAACATCCTCATCTCGAAGACCGGCTATACCGATCTTGCGGGTGGGAACTTAGTCGTCGTATATGACGCAGGCATCGATCACCCGATTGCAGTCGTCGTGCTCGGCTCGACTGAAGAGGGTAGGTTCGTCGATGTGAAGCAGCTTATCAATGCAACTGCTGCACACTTCGCGGGAATCGTACCGCCAAGCACTACAGCGGTTTCGGCAGCAACCACCACGACTCTATGATCAACGCACCAGTACTCACGCCCGTTCTTCTCAATGCAGCTCGCGTACTGGTGCCATTCGTCATCTCGTTCTCTGTAGGGATGCTGATCGCTCCATTCCTCACGCATTTCCTGTATAAATTCCGTGCGTGGAAGAAGCGCGGCGGAAAGGGCAACGGCATGGGGGACAAGAACGGTACGCCGCTCTTCGACGAGCTCCACAAGGAACGCGAAGTCTCAACGCCGCGCATGGGCGGTCTCTTAGTGTGGGGCGGTGTGCTCGTGACCGTTGCGGGACTCATGCTTCTCGGCACCATCTTTGACGGACCGTTCTCACTCTTGAACTTCGTGAATCGTGGCCAGACGTGGCTGCCGCTTACGGCGCTCGTTGTGGGAGGACTCACCGGATTCCTCGACGATTTCCTCGAGATCACTCGCAGCAATGGCGGACTCCGTCTGCGGTGGCGTCTTTCTATCGTCGCTGTCTTCGGTGCATTTGCCGGTTGGTGGTTTTATGCGAAGCTCGGCGTTTCATCTGTCGGATTGCCATTCATTGGCTCGCTCCAGCTCGGTCCGCTTTTCATACTGTTCTTCGTGTTCGTGACGCTTGCGATCTATGCGAGCGGCGTTATCGACGGCATCGATGGCCTGGCAGGCGGCGTCTTCGCGATCATCTTCATGGCATATGCAGCTATCGGATTCGCGCAAAATCAGATAGCTCTGGCAGGCTTTGCTGCAACGGTCGCCGGAGCAGTCTTTGCGTTCTTGTGGTTTAACGTACCGCCGGCGCGATTCTATCTCTCTGAAACCGGCAGCATGGCACTCACGCTCGCGCTCGCTGTCACAGCGTTCTCCGCAGACACGCTTGGCGGGGGAGTTGGCGTCTCCGTGCTTCCGATCATTGCATTCCCCCTCACTGCCACCGTCGTGACAAATGCCATCCAAGTGATCGCAAAGAAAGTGTTCAAGAAAAAGGTGTTCCGTATCGCACCGATCCATCATCATTTCGAAGCCATCGGCTGGCCTCCGTATAAGGTCACGATGCGATATTGGATCATCACCATCATGGGAAGTATCTTCGGTATCGCGCTCGCATTGTTGAAGTAACATGTTTGAACGCCTCTTTGGAGATCGCATCTTCGCTACCGTCGTCACGATCCTCGTGGTGGGCGGTCTCGCAATGTTTACTTCCGCCTCGCTTGGCCTCCTTGCTCGAGCAGGGGAGACGCCGTGGCACATCGCTATCACACAGGTATGCCTCGGCCTTATTCCGGGCGTAGTTGCGGTTATCGCGTTACGATTCGTTCCGCCACATTGGATAGAGAAGTCCGTACTGCCGTTCTATATCTTTTCCATACTCCTCACGATGCTCGTGTTCATTCCGCACCTGGGCTACCACACGAACGGTGCGACCCGCTGGATTCAGATCGGTCCGCTCACGGTGCAACCGGCAGAATTCCTCAAGATTAGCGTGATTCTCATGCTTTCTTCGTACCTTGCGCATGCGAAGAAGAAGATTCGCGACATGCGACATGGCCTCTTGCCATTCGCGCTTATCGTGGGAATTCCATCACTCCTGCTTATCGCGCAACCGAACACGTCCACGACGCTCGTCATGGGTGCGACGGCAGTAGCGCTGTATTTCCTCGTGGGCGCGCCATGGCGTGATTTCGCGATCATCCTCGTCACAGCGGTCGCAGGGCTCGCACTACTCGTGGCGATTCGCCCCTATCTCTTGAATCGCATCAACACATACATCCATCCTTCGCATCACGCACTTTCGAGTGGGTATCAGATCCAACAATCTCTTATTGCGATCGGGTCAGGACAACTGCTCGGCCGCGGCTACGGCCAGAGCGTGCAGAAGTTCAATTATTTGCCTGAACCCAATGGAGACTCGATCTTTGCTGTCTATGGGGAAGAGTTCGGGTTCATCGGGACCGTTATCTTGATCGCGCTTTTCATAGCTTTCATAACGCGCGGATTTATGATCGCCGCCGAGGCCTCAAGCGTCTTTGGCTCTTTGAGCGCGACCGGCCTCTCGCTTCTCATCACCATCTCTGCATTCCTTAATATCGGCGCGATGCTTGGCGTCTTACCACTAACAGGTCTTCCGCTTCCGTTCATGAGCCAGGGCGGTACGGCGCTTCTCGCTGCACTCATTTCTGTCGGGATCATCATCAACATCGCCGCCAACCGCCCAAAGAAAGGGAAATAGACGGGTGATTGCAACACGTGGTATTTTAGCCCAACGTTATCCCCAGCTGAACAGTACAGCTTCAGAGATGCGCGGGGTAGCGTATAGGTAAGCCCATGAAGAATGCTTATGGATGGGGCAACAAGACAATTCTGCTACAAAAAGGAGCGGTAATTTTCTTAATTTTTCTCTTCTCCATTTCTCCATTCATTGGACACGCACAAACAACGGATAGCTCGCCACCGACAGACCAAACTCAAACACCTACAACTTCTTCTGATACGACGGTTAATTCTAATACTCCCGCCAGTCAAGACACCGCGGCTTCGCCCACGTCTGTTGACAAGTCAACTGTCACGGACCAACAGAGTTCGCCGACGGCAACTCAGTCAACACAAACATTCTCAAGCTTGAGCGGCGCACCCGCCCCTGATCTTACGCATAACACTCTTGATTCTAAATTTCATAGTGAGACCGACCCAGTGACCGGCTCTCTCATTTACACATTTCCAATTCAAATTCCTCCTGGAAGAAATGGATTGCAGCCTTCGGTAGACCTCAAGTACACCAGTCAGCCTAGTGCAAATGTAAATGTGATGGGATATGGCTGGGACACCAATATTCCATACATCGTGCGTATAAATAGGAAGGGGACTGATTCGCTCTATTCTCAAAATTACTTTTATAGCTCACTTGATGGTGAGCTATATCCAATCATGGCGAGCTCAACAACATATGGAGCGAGAGTCGAAAATGGAAACTTCAATCATTACCAATACGTAGCGAGTACCACATCCTGGACACTCACTGATAAAAATGGGAATACTTACACGTTCGGAACTACCACCGCTGCTCGACAAGATAATCCTACAGACAACACTCAGATATATAAGTGGATGCTTCAAGAAGTACGAGATCCGAATGGGAATTACATAACGTACCAATATTCGAAAGATAAAGGTGAGATATATCCCTTTAAAATTCTATATACCAACAGCAGCACGACGGCTGGCATCTTCGAGATTGATTACGCGACGACAACCCGTTCGGATATTGCCACATCTACTGCGACTGGCTTTCCGGTGACTTCACGATTCAGAATAAGTGATATCTTGATCCGAATAAACAACGTACTAACGCATGACTATGCTCTTTCGTACACGGCTGGGGTAGATACGACGCGTTCCTTGCTGAGCTCTATTCTCGAATCAGGTTATGCAAATGGAGCCACAACAACGCTGCCAGCAGTACAGTTATCGTACAAACCAGGAACGAAAAGCTGGAATCAATCAACTTCTTATGTTCCTCCTGTGCCATTTGACTCAAGCGTCTCTCTCGTAGACGTGAATGGCGACTCGATGGTGGACTTTGTAAAAGTGAATACCAGTGCCGGAACCAGCGCAGTATACATAAACACTGGTACGACATGGACAGCTTCAACCACCCTGAGTGCGGCAACCTCTACAAGCCTCGGACGCTATGCCGATGTAAACGGCGACCACCTGACGGACGAGATTGTAGGTGGAGTAACCTACCTTAATACCGGTAACGGTTGGGTTGCTTCCTCAACGTGGGGTATCCCTTCAGTCGTACAAAACGATTCTGGTTTTGCAACGAGTGGCCAGTATATCGACGTGAACGGCGATGGTCTTACTGACATCGTAAAATCGGCAGACGGCTCTTCATATGTCTACCTGAACAACGGTTCTGGCTGGACGTTGAGCAATTGGACGGTTCCCGTTAATTTTAGCGTGAATGGTTCAGATAATTATGTGCGTATGGTAGACGTGAACGGCGATGGTCTTCCAGACCTCGTACAATCATACGCATTAAGTACATCTTCTAATAACGAAATATGGATCAATACCGGCAGCGGTTGGATACAGGATCCACAATGGGTAGCGCCAGCTCCCATGAGCACGTACGACACCTCAACCAACTATTATGATGATGGCGTGCGATTTGTGGACGTGAACGGCGATGGATTAGTAGATGTACTTCAGTCGTGGAGTCATGTAGGCACAGGAGTCACGACCGCGTGGATCAACAATGGATCCGGATGGACACAAGATTCATCCTGGAAATCGCCGCTCACATTTACCACGGATAATCTCGATGACAGTGTACGCATTGCCGATGTGAACGGCGATAACCTACCAGATCTCATTTTTGCCTATACTTCTGCCGGTGAAGTTGACGTCAATAATGATTCGACACCCGATCTCCTATCAAAGATCAAATTTGCGGAAGGTGGTTCTGCGAACTATACCTATCAGTCTTCGCAGCTATATCTGAGCAGTGGACAATTACTTAATCCGAAGCTGAGCGTTTCGGTTGATACTGTGTCAAATATTACGCTTGATAATGGACTCGGAACCGTCTCGAGTACGAACTACTCTTACCAAAACGGGGCTTATCACTACAGCAACGCGTTCAACAGGCAGTTCGGCGGGTTCCAGAAAATAGTAAAGACTGACCCGGCCGGGAATGTTACGAACACCTATTACGATCAAGGGAATAGTACCTCCGATACTTCGCATGGTCAGTATCAGGACGACCCATCAAAGATAGGTAAAGCCTACCGCATAGAGACATACGATAACGCAAACAACCTGTACAAGAAAGACATCTTCAAGTGGGATATGGCGAGCCTCAGTGGAGGACGGACTTTTGTCGAATTACTTCAGCAGCTTGATTCCATGTACGACGGTGGCACCTCCCATCGAGACACTGCAACCACGAATGCTTATGACACTGGAACTGGCGTCATAGCAAGCTCAACCAATTGGGGTCTGGTAAATGGCAATGACGACGGAACGTTCACCGACGTGGGCAACGACTCGTACACCACTACGAATTTATATGCCTCGAGTACAGCTCCCTATATCGTTCTTCAATCCGACAAAACGAAAAAGGATCAGGCTGGAAATAAAGTAAATGAGCAGCAGTACTATTACGATTCGAGTCCACTCGGTACCGCAGTGCTTGGTAACCTTACTAAAGTAGCGCGTTGGGTATCTGGAACGAGTACTCCAATGTATGCGAGCTCGACTTCTGCATATAATGCATTTGGCTTACCGACGAACCAAGTGGATGCTCGGGGCAACACGACTTCGTTTATGTATGACCCATACGGTCTGTATGTAGCGACTACTACCAATCCACTGAACCAGAAGACATATACATCTTATGATTACGCTACAGGTAAGGTTGCGACCACGACCGACCCAAACGGGAGCACTTCATCAAACGTGTATGACGGCCTGGGTCGAATACTGTTGCAATATCAGCCAGATTCGACGGCAAGCACTTCAGCACCTGTGCTCCAGACCCGCTATACCTATGTCGATACCGGATTCCCATACTTATACAAGACGCGATACCTCTCAGCTGCGACCAGCACATTGGAATATTCATATCTGGATGGCCTAGGCCGCATATTCCAATCCCGTCTTGGTCCGGGCTTCGGAAGCAGTGATTATCCGACAAAGGATTACCAGTACAACAGTCTTGGGCTTTTAAGCAAGCAATCGTTGCCGTATTTCAGTAACGGAGCAGGTAGTACGACACCTACTACAAACGCGAACTTGTACACCGTCTATTCCTACGACCCAATATATCGGGCGAAATCAATTACTAATTCAGTGGGAAGTACGACCTACGCGTATAATGTCGCGACCACCACGATAACAGATGCCAACGGTCACTCGAAAGATCTTGTCTATGATATCTATACAAACCTCATAGATGTAATCGAGCATAATGGTGCTTCGGCTTACAGTACCCAATATGCATATGATGGCAACAATAATCTCACCTCTCTAACCGATGCGTCGGGTGATGTTCGCTTCTTTACCTATGACGGTTTGGGTAGAGAATTAACAGCTCAGGATCTCCACGCGCCAGGTGATTCAAGCTTTGGTACCTGGACCTACACATATGATGCAGCAGGTAACAAGACATCCGTCGTAGACCCTAAATCACAGACGATTCAGTACACCTATGATGCCTTAAACAGAGAAGTGACCGAGGACTACACAGTCATACCAGGCACAGAGAAGATCTTTACCTATGACTCATGCAGCTTCGGAATCGGTCAACTCTGCAGTGTTGCTACTAACTCAGCCACTACTACATATGCCTACGATCCACTCGGTCGGACCAATAAAGAGACAGAGGCGGTAGGCAATGGTTCATTTGTCACCAAGTATGGATACGACCTACAAGGGAATACCATCACCCAAACCTATCCTGACAATGCAGTTGTTTATTATCTTTACAATAACCTGGGGCAACTCGGTTCCATTAGCGAATTAGAACAGCCTGCGACCACGACGAAGGCCATCATTGCTGATATCGAGTATGGTCCAGACGGACAGATTACATATCAACGAGACGGCAATTCAGTCGAGACTTTCAACACGTATAATCCGAACGCGCTCTATCGCTTGACGTATCGGAAGACTGTCGGCCCCGGTACTGGCCATCTCTTCGCTCCGATGCAGATGACGCAGCAGAATGCTCTTGCAGTACAAAGCTCTCCGATGCAGGATATGTCGCTCGCATCACCGACAAATCCAATAGAAATACAGAACGCGCGGACGGAGAATACCAAGACCTACCTTCTCGGCCACACATCCAATGGCGATCATATGTACAAGACGGAGTTTCATACTGGTCCGCAATTTGCCAAGGATGCCTCAGGTGCATTCCAGCCGCTCAGTTCATTTACCAAGATTATGGATGCGAAGACCACGACAAACATCACGCAGGCCGCATACCAAGCGAAAATAGCAAAAAGCTCCGCTTCTAATCTTTTTACCTACACGGGCCAATCCGGAACTATGACGGTCTCGTTTGCGGATTCAAAAGCAAAGACAGTCGCGCCGATTGAAACTACAAACCCAGACGGAAGTGCACTCTTCAGCTATACCGGTGCGCTTGGCAGTGGAGCTAATTTGGAAATCACATCTACCGACTCGTATTTGAAGAAGGATGTCGTTCTTACGAAGGAACCCACACAGTCCGGCACCGCTACAAACTACGCAATAACGTTCAAGCTTGCAGCCGCAAGCGGCACCGGCAGCCTTGACATACTGGTAGACGGTAAACTTTTGAGCGATGCGAAAACTATTACAACCACAAACGAGGCGACTATCCTCAGCGGAAAAGACATACTCGCGTATATCTGGCAACCGAGCGCGCAGGGCTCAAACCAAGACGATCCGAACAATCAGATTCCGATATCAGTAACTTATCAACTGAAGACAGATGGTATCTATGTCACCAAGCTGATCCCGTACAGCTGGCTTGCTAAGGCACAGTATCCTGTCCGAGCCGACCTTACCTTTAGTAACTTCGGTGGACCGGGAGACGGGGAAGTAGAGACTCAGCCATATCCGGGTTCTTGGGAAACACAGCATGCAGATACCACAGGCGTAAACGCTGAGTATAGCGGCTTCTACTTGCAAGTTGATTCTCAGGCGTTCGCGAGTGGTAGCGGGTATCTCAGCATCGTGCGGAGTTTTGTGCCGATAGATACTTCAGCACTACCAGATAACGCTATAATCAGTTCATCAACCCTCTATGCATATGTTCAAAGCACCGATAATGCTTTTAATGATGCATATTCGAACATAAATGTATATCAAGGTTTCGAAGCTTCTCCGGCTACACTCAGTAATTCTGATATAAGCGCTTGTGGCGATGCTATCACTAATCCGACAAAGGGATCAATTGATACGCCTATAGCAAGCTCGACCGTAAATACCTACCAAGCCTATCCTCTCACAACGGCGGGGAAGAGCTGGATTTCAACCACTGGGTATACGAAACTCTGCTTACGAGAAGGCCACGACTCGACAGACAATGAGGCCGTCAATAATAACTTTCATTGGCTATTCTCCCGAGTAACCTTTTCAAGCTCCCGTAACTCAGGTACGTCACAAGACCCTTACCTAGAAATATCCTACAGCTTGCCAAACGTGGCGCCCGGTACCACTACACAGCTCATGGCAGAAGATCAGACTAATCCGATAAATGTAACAGATATTTCACCTCGATTTAGCGCTCAATATAATGATCCCGACCTCGGAGACACTGCGGTGTACTACCAGATTCAGACCGCGACAAGCAGCAGCTTCACCAGCCCATTATGGGATAGCGGCAAACTCAGCCTTTCACCAACGACATCAGCAGGAAATCAGACCCAGGACTTGTATTATACGGGCACTCCGCTCGCGCTCGATCATACGACATATTATTACCGCATGCGCCTCTGGGATAGTGCAGGCAATCCGAGTCCGTGGTCGAGTGGCACGGATCACTTTACAATGGCTGATGACGGTACACACATCCAGAGTTTCCATTACACCTATGATCCAGCAGGAAATATCACGAGCATTCTCGATGACGTGAATGGATCAGAGCAAACAGCATTTACCTACGATCCGCTCAATCGACTTACTCTCGCAAGTTCAACGCTTGCAGGATTCCAGACACCATACATCCGCTCATACACCTACAATCCGCTTGGAGGCATTGCGACGAGTTCTGATCGAGGAGGCTATTATTATCAAGGCAATATAGGTACCAACTATGCGAATCCGCATGCACCGACGTCTATCGTGTATGGATTGGCAACCAGCACGCTTGCCTACGACAATAACGGAAACCTGACGTCAGATGGTACATACAACTATGTTTGGAACTATCTCAATCAATTAGCACAAGTAGGGAAGGGTTCAGCAACTTCCACGTACTTGTACGATTATGCAGGTAGCCGAGTCCAGACCACGGACGGTGGAATAACCACGTTCTATCCCAATAAGTATTACAGCAGCACGGCAGGCGCGAGTCCGACCATAACAAAGAACATCTACGCAAACGGACTTCTCGTTGCCACGCTGAATACGATTGGCACCACGACAGCCGCGACTTCGACACCACTCCTGAATGCTACAAGTACTAACATTTCCTCCATAGCCAACACGGCCACCACCACTAAGTCGTGGACTCACACAACCTCTTTTGGAAATAACCGCTTCCTTGTGCTTACTGCAGACATTCTCCAGCATGTAGCTGGCACAGGCGCTATCACTTCAGCAACCTATGCGGGTATTCCGTTTGTCAAGGCGGTAGCGACTCGTGCCTCGAACATGGCGAGTGAGCTCTGGTATCTCGTTGCTCCGCCTTCGGGATTAAATACCGTATCTGTGACGGTTGGCGGTACGACTGACTCTCTCAAATTCTCTCTTGCCGACTACACGGGCGTGAACCAATTCATTCCGCTTGACGCTACGTCAACAGCAACCGGTACCACCAGCAATCCGTCCGCTTCGGTCACGAGCCACTTAGCCGGAGATCTTGTGGAGTCAACTCTAAGCCGGTTCTCGACGACTACCGCAACCACGAACCGCACTTCGCTCTTTAATGACGTCTCTTCTACTACTCTTGCAGCATCGAGTTATCAAGTTGCAGGCGCAGCTGGCTCTATTTCCGATACATACACCGGTACGGCAACCCAAAACTGGAGCATGATAATTGCTGCCTTTAAGCCTGCAACTACAACGCCAACAAATGGTACTACCACGTCCACGTATTATGTTCATCCAGATCACCTCGGTGGAGCGAATGCTCTTACCGACAGTTCCGGCCTTCTTAATGAATCGATCCAGTATTATCCTTATGGCACACTCCGTACCGATACGCTTGCCGGAACGTATAGCGGAACCAAGAGGAAATATATTGGGCAGCAGTATGACGGGACTACTGGTCTGAACTACTTGAACGCTAGATATCAGGATCCACAAAGAGGACAGTTTGTGAGCGAAGATCCAGTATTCTTGGGGAATCCTTCTCAACAGAATTTACAAGATCCACAGAGTTTGAATAGTTATAGCTATGCGAATGATAACCCGGTAACCAAAAAAGATCCTGATGGAAAGCAGGCCATTGTAAGCCCTCAAGGGGTACTAATTGTGGGTCTGCTCGCTGCTGCATATGCCTTGCTTGCAATACTCTCGAATGTTCAAGTTCAGCATTCGCTACAGCAGGCAAGTTATGGAGTGTCTCAAGCAGCTTCCTCAATAAGTATTCCCGCAGTGCATTTTGGAGGTACCGTAAGTGGAGTTCAAAGCAATCCATTCTCTACGCCTGCAACTCAAGGTGTACCGTCCTACTCCTCAAATTCAATCCCTTCGACAAATATTAATTTCGCAAAAAATAGCTTGGGCGGGGATACTTCATTTAAAGAGAAGGATGGCGGTTACCCGCAAGCATTGCAAGATTTTAAAAAGCTTAATCCTACGAATGTTAAGACATATCCAAATGGAACTACTGCTGGTCAACTAGAAGACGGAAGTAATGTCAACGTACGGCCGCAGAGCAAAGAAGGACGTCCGACACTTGAGGTACAGAAACCAAATGGTGATATCGAAAAGACTCGGTATAATGAATAATATGGATACTTTTAATAACTGGACACCCGTGAAAGACCTCGTGGGGGAATTCTTTATCATTGATGTACATCAAGATCACGAGGGGCTTAAGATTCTTCTTAAAGCAGAGTCTGAGAACTCTATTTCTATTTTAATAACCTTTACTCAATATTTATTATATAAAAATGTAGATGAATCCGGGCGTATAAGACTATGGGCTCATGCTGAGTTCGAAGATCCTAAATGGCAATTCTGCGTATCAACTAATTCCAGCTTAATTAAATGGTTAAAAGAAGAAAGTGACGGTATTTACGAAGATAGAAAGATGACCCACTATTTAATTAAGACATGGACAGACGTGCTAGACGTGATTTCCGAAGTTGAGCCTAAAGTCACTATAATCAAATAAGAAATTAAACTCGTAAACGTATCAAACGAGCTACATCTAATACGGGATGCAAATGGAGGACACTATTCTCTTGGGGTTTGAGAGTAGGTATGGGAGTGACGAACAATATCGCAAATGGAAATTTACAACGACTCGGCGGTATTTTGAGTCAACTCTCGAACCTTGTTAGCCAGTTAAGTAAATTAGTATTAAAATAATCCATATGAAGGAATTTGCTGATTTGATCAACTCCTTTCTCAAGTATAGAATTGATTATGATGAATTCTATTCTCAATTCAACGAACTATATTTTGGCGTTGAATCTGAAGAAAGAAACAAAGTATTAGAACCGAATGAGGCGGATCTTTTAGATGAAATCAACGAGAAAATGTTTCTTGTAGCCAAGGACCCAAGTGAAAAAGACAGAGATGAATATAAGTATATTGATGATAGAGAATTTTCGAAATGGCTCGCAGAAATTAAAAAAGAAAATATTAATTTGTGGAATGATTAGGGTTTAGTCATGCACCCACTTAGGAAAAGTCGACTAGTTTTAAAGAATGGAGCGCTTATTGGCACTCTTCTGATAATGCCGCTACATGGCGGGGATTATGAACTAAAAATATCGTTCAATAATAAACTGGACTTATTCCAGACTTTTCCACGGCAATTCAAAGGATCAATACACGAAGCTGATTTTAGTTCACCAACGGTGACAAAGAATGTGCCAATTGGAGAGAGTCTTGAAATATCGTACGTTTTTGAAAAGCGTACACTGAAGATAAAACAAGAAGGGAGGGAAGAGTCTGGCATTTTACGTATCCATTTTAACGTTGAACATCCGATCAACAGACACCTATTCAGTCTTTATTTTCGGGATACTAGTGCACTAACTATAGTAGAACCTGAGGAAGGCGATTTGATTTTGAGTAACGAGCAGATAGCAGAGCCTATGGTTATAGTCTTTTCTTTTATTAATGAGGAAGGAAATGCATTTATGGATCCCGCCGCAGATTTAACTAAGCCTGGTCACCAGCTGGATATTGATCTTGGAGATTTTGAGCACAAAATATTACGAGTAGGAGCTCAAACCATAGCTTTACCAGAAGGCCTGAAGCTGCAATTTGCACTAGGAATTCCACATTCTTCGACGAAAATGTCATAAATTACAATGGAGTGTAAATTTCCTCCAAAACCCAAAACAACCTTCTGAATTTAATCTGGAAACCCGCTTCAGCACTCTCGCTCCTTCTCAGGTTGAGACCGACTTCGAACGCTTGGTGTGGCTTGAAAATGGAGTCTTGGATGCAAATGAGGAAGGCTGTATACACTACTCAAAAATAGGAGCAGGTGTCGGTAGCCCCATTTATATTGGACAGATATATGACGCCAGTTCGAATTTGAACTATCTCAACGCTAGGTATCAAGACCCTTCCCGTGGCCAGTTCCTTTCGGAGGACCCTACATTCCTAGCAATTGGAAACCAACAGAGATTACAGAGTCTCACTCAGACGGATCAAACATCGGTTCTTTCTGACCCGCAAACATTAAATTCGTATTCTTACGGTAGAGACAATCCGATTTCAAAATCTGATCCATCGGGATTGTGGTATCAAGAATTTCTCACAGGACAACAATCTTGGGCTAGTTTTAATGGTGAGATTAATAATGCGACAGTTTATTTGCCTCAGGTGAATCCAGCTTGGGGTACCGCGCTTGATCATCCATATAGAACAGGTGCAGTGGTAGGCTTATTCTCGGCTCCTGTAGCTGATGCGGCGCTTACTTCAACAGTGGCGATTACTTCTCTAAGAGCAGGAGTAGGAACTTACTTCCTTGCAGGTAGACTGGTTCAATCCGCTGGGTATGCTTTCCTTGCTGGTAGTTCTGCGCTTGGAATCCCTTCAGCCATAAACACTGTTGGATCTATTAATAATCAGAATCCATCTGCTGCCTATTCAAGTGCAGGAAACTTCGCCATGAACGTAGCACCTACACTCGCAGGAGGTAGGGTAAGTGGGGTATCGGATGTGATAAGTCTCCTGACCCAGGAAGTTCATCTCCTTACTCAGTTGGTAAACACCTTGCAATCATCCTCCAATAAGAGTACTAATAACAAAAAGAACTAATATGCAAAATTTATTCAACCAATTAATTGTTTATTACCAACCAGTAGTAGTGACCTTGGTTGGCATTCTCTTGTTGTCGGTAGTTGCATACTTTAATTGGTATCCTGGTATGAAAACAGGAATTGTAGGCTGGATTAAAAAGAATCTCTACCACAATTCTCAAGGTAGTGACGTAATGGCTGACGGCATGTTTATGACTGCTACCAGCTATGCTTTAGCGATTGGGCTTGGTCTCGTTCTTATCGGTGGAATTTACTTATCTGGGATAAAACTCTAGAACCGCATTAACGTAACAGCAGATAGATAATTTAGAGCGTATATAAACCTCCAGTTCTGATTTCAGATAATTGTTTGTATTCATTCCAAGTAATTTTTGTACCGTCTAACACATCTTGTTTCTTGTCTCTATTTTGCAACTTGGCGACTAAGCGAGTGCGATCTAGCTCTTTCTCAATGCAAAACCAAATCTTACCTGCACCATTTGGCTGATCTGGATCTTCATATACCTTAAGTCGAACGGGAACATAGCCGTAAATAGATATTGAATTCTTCGCAACTATAACCCTATCAATGTGATCCAGTAGAAATTGCCTTCTAGACTCAAAATCCTTCAGGGTCTTAAATTGCTCTTTCGTAGATTCGCAATACTGCGCGAGACTTACGTCAACCAACTCTTTCTTGTGCAGAAGGGGAATCTGTTTCAATAGCTCAATCTGTTTATCTTTGAGAGTGTATTCTTCGTTGTCATAGCCGAAGGAGAATCACGAGAATCTGGCAAACTTTTTGGATACCTCGATTCTTGATTGGGTAATGACATATGACGATACGCCGTATGTTCGAGAGCTATACGGAAAGAGGCAAGTGCAGGGCTTTAAGATTGCTCATACCGCACATTCTCGAAAGACCGGACGTGAAGTACTTATATCTCCTAATCCTATAAAACGCCGTGTTAAAGTAGCACATTAGTTGCCCCTTCGCAGAACACCTGAAGTGCGATAGGGTAGGCAGCGGCCGGAAGGCGTGCCATTGGATTTGCGTAACCGCAAAGTGCATGGCGAAGCCCGGACTAGTCCGGCTGACAGAAGACCGACCACTCGGCTTCTTCTGTCTGGCTACAGGAAATAGCTAACAGGTTTACCGTAGAGTTTTGCAATGCGATTAAGTGATATTGCATCAACCCGAAGCTCACCGAGTTCAATTTTTGATATCCAAGACTGACTAGCTCCCAGTTTCGCAGCAGCTTCTACTTGTGTAAGGCCAGCCTCCATCCGTGCTTTGCGAAGTCGCTTCACAAACATTGCCTGTTCATCGGTATGAATGGATTTCTTCATACCTATAGGCTGTATTCCATATTGGGATATTCCAAAATGGAATATTTGTGATATACTGGTGGGAAGCCTCATCTTATGGATGGGGCATTGTCTTACCAGCTAACTCCTGATAGATATGGCCCGAATACGGTCGGTACCACGACAGCCGCGACTTCGACACTACTGTTAAATGCAGTCACGACGAACTTCACCCTCGGAGCAAGCGCGACCACGACGAAGAGCTGGACTCATACTACTTCGTTTGGTACTAACCGCCTTTTGGTCCTCACGGCCGATATATTGCAGCATATAGCCGGCACGGGATCGATCTCCTCAGCTACCTATGCGGGCATGCCGCTGATTAAAGCCGCAAGCAGCCTAAGCGGAACTATGGCTTCTGAGCTCTGGTATCTGGTTGCACCGCCATCCGGTACTAACACCATCTCAGTTACTGTTAATGGGGCGACTGATGCGCTTAAGTTTGGGCTTTCGGATTACTCGGGAGCAAGTCAATCAGGCCTTGATGCTACCTCAACAGCTATAGGTACTACGAGCAGTCCCACCGCTTCGGTTACCACGCGTTTAACGGGCGATCTCGTGGTGGCAACACTCAGCAGAAACTCAACCACCACTGCTACTACAAATCGCACCTCGCTGTTCAACAACGTTGCCTCAACGACTTTAGGTGCGGCAAGTTATCAAGTTGCGGGAGCCGCTGGTTCTATCTCCGACACGTATACCGGCGCTGCAACTCAGAATTGGAGTATGGCAATTGCTGCCTTTAAGCCTGCAACTACGACCCCGACCGTGGGAACCACTACCTCCACTTACTATGTCCATCCAGATCACTTGGGCGGTGCAAATGCACTCACAGACAGCGCCGGACTGCTTAACGAAGCACTCCACTACTACCCGTATGGCGCACTCCGTACCGATACGCTTGCCGGAACGTATACCGGAACAAAGAGGAAATTTATTGGCGAGCAGTATGACGGGAATACCCAACTTAACTATTTGAATGCAAGATACCAGGATTCTGCGAGAGGCCAATTCTTATCTGAAGACCCAGTCTTCTTGGGTGATCCTAAGAGTCAAATCTTGGAAGACCCTCAGAGCTTAAATAGTTACTCATATGCCGAGGATAATCCTATTACAAAGAAAGACCCTACAGGAAAGTTTACTGCATTTGAAATACCAATAGCCATTGCCTTATTGGCAGTTCTTATTACTCTCCAGGCAATCCTGAGTAATCCGGCAATTCAACATGCATCCCAACAAGCAGCTTCTAATGCTGCACAGGCTGTGCAGTCTATAAATATTCCGGCGGTGCATTTCGGGGCGAATGTAAGCGGAGTACAAAGTAACTCCTTCTCAACACCAAGCCATATACTTTCAAATTCTGCTTATCCAGCATTACCAACACCGGGCGAATTAACCGGCAAAACACCCCAGGAGATCGACGAAATCATGAAAAAGAAGGGAATTCCAGGTAACCCCTCAAGTAACCAACAGGGAACGAGATATCCTGTTCCAGATAGGCCTGGCGACCAAGTACGCATACAAAATGGTAACCCAAACGATCCCAACCCTATTAAACGGGGACCATATGGACGTGTTTCGGAGAAAGGTACTAAGTCAGGGCCGTTTCCACTGGCAGGGAACCCTACATTAGACAATCCGAGTATTAATATAGATGAGGAAGATTCCACCCCTTCAGTAGAAGGATTATAATTAATATATGATAAACAGGAACAAAATTCGATCAAACATCCTTGAATTATGCTCTGAAGATGCATACGGCTCTTGGGAGTTCTGGTCTTCATCTGAAGGAAAGACGGAGGAGCAAGCAATAGAAATAGTAGATACTCTGGCGGAACTCGTAAATGCTGGAGAATTAAATTGTTTAAAATATAACTCCACTGATAATACTTACACTCCTACTGTTTTGAATAAAGGTAAACTCAGAAAGGAACTTTTAGCATCTATGCAACAAGTAGAGAACCCTGGAGTAATAAATTCGGATGAGTTCTATTGGTTTGAGAGTACCGACAAAGGTAAGGAAGAAGATAGACTTGCGAGGAGCTAAAGGAAATATGAAAAGGTCTTTATATGGGGGACGAGGTTCAGGTTGGCACACAAAAGGATGGAACTAAGATTATTGCAAGACCGAGCAAAGACTACGGGTAATTTTCTAATTACAGATGTCCATCAAGATGATGAAGGATTAGTTATTCAGCTTAAGGATGAGTCTGATGAATCAAAAACCCTTACTATAAAATATCGTCGCTATTATTTATATCAAAATATTGATGAGACAGGTCGTACCAGAATGTGGATCAAGTCAAAGTTCGAAGACCCCAAATGGCAATTCTGTACCTCAACTAATTCTAATCTAATCTCATGGCTAATTGATGAGAGTAACGGAATTTACGAAGACAGGAAAATGATTCACTATTTAATCAAGACCGATACGCACGTGTTAGACATAATCTCTAACACAGCGCCAGAGGTCTCTCTCCTATAAATAGAGAGGATTAATTATTATGCCGATAACAATAGCCCCAATACAGCTAACGCACATCATAATTTCGATACCATTATTTATTTTGGGATTCTATGTGATCTGGCATAGTAAAGAATTTGGGAAAACGATGGCCGATGCATATGATAAAAAATTCCAAACTTTCATGGATGGAATATTTCTAGAGGGAAGTAGAGAGCGAGCAAAATGGGGCTTCTATAGAATCCTCGTAACTTTCTTTGGTGTAATGATAGTTATAGGCGGATGGATAATTGCTGTCGGAACTGTATACATTGGCAATACTGCACAATATTATCAATATTCGCAGCACAGCAATTAAATTATGTGGAAAGATAAACAAATATATACGATACACTCCTACCAATTTTATACACCAATATTAGTATTGATATTTTTTCCAGTTATCGTTCTGATAGATGCTATTTGCTACAGAGATATTCAATTCTTTTATCCGTTTTTATGGATCACACCCTTGGTATGTTTGCCCGGAATGATACTTGGTTCTGTGAGAAAGGTAATTATAGATACACGAATGAAATCCGTAACCATCTATGAATGGTTTGGAGAAACTGTAGTGATCCCACAGGGAACTCTTAGATCAGCAACTCTGCAAAAATCTATCACCCAGCTAGTCTTCCAAAAAGAAGATAATTTAATTAAATACAATTTCTATAGCTGGATATACCGTTTGTACGGACTTAAAAAAATCATGAATTCATTACGTGAGTTCAACCCAGATGCAAGCTTCGGAGGCTTTGAAAAGTACTAATTACTTCTCCTCTCACGCCAAAAACGAGCCCGAACGTTTAGCATGTCTTGAAAACGAGCTCTTAGATGCAATAGATAAGTGACAATCAACTACCCAGAGACGAGAGCAGCTGTCCATGGCCCGACTATTATATTTGGCGAACTCTAAGAGCCCGTTCTGCACGAGCCAGATGATGCGATTAAACTGCCACCTCTTGTAAGAGGAGGAGTATTTCCGATGGCAGACAGTTTAATTTGTATATTGTATAATGATTACATAACCGATATCTAATAAATCCATGAAGAAAAGCTCGCGCTGGGGAGGAATTATTGCAGGAGTAATCGGGATTCTTCTCGTTGCCATGAATCTTAATGGACTGGCCACTACATTTGCCCACCCAACGAGCCTGCCTCAGATAGATCACGCGCTTATGATAAATGATCTCCTGGGCCTGTGTGTTGCAATATTCCTTATAGCCATCTTCATCAGGAGCAGGCAGCATGCCGACAACAATCTCGAAACTCAGCGGACGGAGCCAAACAACTTATCTGAGACAGAATCATTGGACCGACGTCGCAATTGGACACTCGGATTCGTAATACTTTTCTTTTTTATATCCTCATCAACCACGTGGTTTTTAAATGACTACATGGCAGGTCCTACCTTAACAAACATCTATGTAATCTTTGATATTGTTTCAAATATTGCACTTCTGTATGCAGCAATTCAACTCTTCAGGAAGAAAAAGACCGCTCCCACCCCACTTTTCTATATAGTATTGACATATAGTCTCGTGGAAACCGTCCTTAGTGGTCTCCGCCATGAATGGAGTGGGGTAATAGTGAATTTGGCAACTGCAGCTTATTTCGTCTTTGCACTCAAAGCTCCCACTACAAAGGCGAATTTTCGAATCGCGCATTTCATTGGGCTTCCGGTATTGATTATTGCATTCATGGCTACAAACGCATTGGACGCATCAAAAATTAATAAGATTACGCAGGACGAAACCCAATTGGAGCAACAGTATTCTACCCTAACAGGCAATATTTCAAGCGATTATCAACTCTTCCTGCAAAAACAGCATCCGGATGATGCAGATATCCAGGCACTTCAGAACCAGATTCAAGCAAGACAAGATATCAACAATAAGATGCTTGATGACATATCTAAACTTCGTACTGAGTACAGCAAGCAGCTGCCAAATATCGACCAAATCCGACAATTGGATAGCCTAACAAAATATACAAATCTTCTTGCTATCCAACAAAAACAGGCAAATACGTTATCGAGCCTGCTAACTTACAGCAAGCAGATTGGTTCTGGGACAATAACTAACGAGCAGCGAGCTCAGATGGCAAAGCTCGAACAAGAAATTCAGAATGAAGAAGTCGAGATTACAAAGGCATATACCAAATTTAATACTCCGTAAGTATAAGATTGACCGTGCTAAAGTAGAGATATTATGAAGATCGTGTTTACGGGAAGCGGCACCGGCGGCCATTTCTATCCCATCATCGCTGTCGCAGAAGCGGTCCATGACATCGTGGCAGAGAGCCAGCTCGTGGATCCGCAGATGTTCCAGTTCGCGCCCGCGCCATTCGACCAAGACGCGCTCTTCGCCACGCGCATCGAGTTCGTCCCGATCCCAGCAGGGAAGGTGCGCCGGTATTTCTCCTTTCAGAACTTCACCGATATCTTCGTGACCCTTTCCGGCATCATGAAGGCCTGGTCCACGCTCTTCAAGCTGTATCCGGATGTTGTGTTCTCGAAGGGCGGCTATACGAGCGTCCCGACCGTGCTCGCCGCACACTATCTCGGCATTCCCGTGATTATCCATGAATCAGACACGCGCATGGGCCGCGCGAACAAACTTGCGGCGAGATTCGCGTACCGCATCGGTGTTGCGTATGAGAGTGCGGCACAAGACGTACCAGCGAAAGCAAAGAAAAACGTTGCCGTGATCGGCACGCCCGTGCGCAAGATTCTCGCTCTGACCGATAAAGAGCAAGCGATGCAGAGCCTCGGACTCGATCCCACTGTCCCGACGGTACTCGTGCTGGGAGGTTCGCTCGGTTCGAAGAAGATCAACGACATGCTCCTCGCAGGATTAACTGAACTCGTCGAGACAATGAACGTAATTCATCAGACCGGCAAAGACAACTTCGCTGAGGTTGGCCCGACGAGCAAGCTTATCCTCGAGAAAAGTGCGCATGCATCTCGCTATCACGCGGTGCCGTACTTCGCAGCAGATTCGCTTCGCCAAGCGGCAAGTGCAGCGGATCTGATCGTCTCGCGTGCAGGCTCTGGCTCAATTTCAGAAATCGCATTCTGGAAGAAGCCGGCGATTCTCATTCCGATTCCAGAATCGATAAGTCACGATCAGCGCACGAACGCATACAGCTATGCACATACGGGCGCTGCCGTCGTGCTGGAGGAAGGGAACATGACGCCGCACGTGCTTGCATCCGAGATTCACCGCATCGCAACCGATGCTGAGCTCGCACAAAGCATGGGAGAGAAGGGAGCTGTATACGGCGGCTCTGATGCAGCCCGCACAATTGCCGAGGAACTCGTAGCCATCGGGTTGGCCCACGAAGCTGAGCAGGATGCAAAATAGGCCAGAAAATAGTACGATTTAAGGATATGGCAGTCCGTACCCGTTTCGCCCCGAGCCCGACCGGCTATATGCACGTGGGCGGCGTCCGCACCGCGCTTTTCGCGTGGCTTTTCGCGCGCCAGAACGGCGGCCAGTTCATCCTCCGCATCGAAGACACGGACAAGGCCCGCGAGGTAGAAGGATCGATCGGGCACATCATCGAATCCCTCAAATGGCTCGACATCGAGTGGGATGAGGGCATCGACATCGGCGGCCCGTTCGAGCCATACCTCCAATCCGCGCGCCTCGACTCATACCACAAATACGCCCGCCAACTTATCGAAGCTGGTTTTGCATATCCTGACCCATACACCGAAGAGCAAGTAGAAGGATTCCGTCAGCAAGCAGAAACAGAGAAGCGTCCGTTCCTGTATCGCGATCACCGACCCGACACCTTTGGTGAGTGGGACGGCACACAGCCACTTCGATTCAAAGTGCCGGAAGTAAAGCGGTATACCTGGAACGATCTCGTGTATGGTGAGCTGACTGCTGGCGAAGAAGCGCTCGATGACTTCATCCTCGTGAAGTCCGACAGCTACCCGACCTACAACTTCGCGCACATCATCGACGATCTTGAAATGGAGATCACGCACATCATGCGTGCGAACGAGTTCATCTCCTCGACGCCGAAATTCTTGTCGCTGTATGAAGCCCTCGACATCAAGCGACCTGAATTCGCAACCATGCCACCAATCCTCGGCTCGGACGGAAACAAGAAGCTCGGCAAGCGCGATGGTGCAAAAGATATTCTCGATTATCGCAGTGAAGGGTATCTGCCAACTGGCATGATGAACTTCCTGGCGCTGCTTGGATGGCATCCAGAAGGGGATCAAGAGGTCTTCACCCCGGAAGAGCTCATAAAGACATTTGATATCACGCGCATCCAGAAAGGAGGCGCACGCTTTGACGAGGAGAAACTCAGATTCATCAATCGTGAACACATGCGACAGCTTTCGGATACTGCGTACATCGCAGCCGGAAACCTGACCGCTCCAGATACGAGCAGACTCGAGAAAGTCGTACCGCTTTTGAAGGAACGCTCGCATACGTTCGGCGAAGCGCGCGAGATGATGGGGCACGAGCTCGCATGCATCTGGACAGCGCCGGCTGTGGACCGTGACATGCTTATATCCAAGGAAGTTCCTTCAGAGACACGAGGCGCGTACACCAAACAAGCGCTCACCGACCTTGCAGCAACTATTAAGACTCTACCGAACAATCTTGCGAACGACCTCGATGCGGAGAGTATCAAAGAGCAGCTCATGCCATATGCAGACCAGAATCCGAAGGAAAACGGCGGTCGTGGAGCCGTCCTGTGGCCACTTCGCTATGCACTTTCTGGCCAGGAAAAATCACCTGATCCGTTCACACTCATTTCGATCCTTGGCACCGAAGAAAGCCTATTACGCATCACCGCCGCACTTGCTATACTAGGTGAATGAAGGTCCGATTCTTTGCATCAGCTCTTTTCCTCTCATGCTTGATAGGGCTCTGCAGTATCGGAGCAGCTGCGTTTGCAGACACCTCATCTTCCACGCAGGCCGCAATCCAAGCGCAGATTAATGCGCACAGTCAACAGATCGATTCGTTGAACCAAGAGATTTCCCAATACCAGAAGCAGCTGAATGCCGTAACCGCGCAGAAACAAACGCTGCAGTCTGCCATCAAGACCATCGACCTCACTAAGGCGCAGACAACAGCGCAGATCAATGTCACACAAAACAAATTGTCGGCGACCGATCTCCGTATTCAGCAATTGGGACAGCAAATCCAGACAAAGCAACAGATTATCGAGATGGATAAGAACGCGATCGCTGCATCGCTTCGCGAGATTTCCGCAAACGATGGCGTCTCTCCAGTAATTGCCGTCCTTTCTAGCGATACACTCGTGAACGCATGGCTCGCCGTCGATACGCAGACAATGGTGAACGCGGCACTTCACGGCCACATAACCGAACTCGCCGATGTGAAGACGCAGTTAGCAGGCCAGCAGCAAGAGGCGAGCAGCACCAAACAGCAACTCGTACAGCTTGATACCACGCTCACCACACAGAAGGGGCAGCTGGAAGCCACCGAACAATCCAAGCAGCAGCTCCTTGCAGTGACGAAGAATACTGAAAGCACCTACCAACAACTGCTCGCGCAAAAGAAAGCACAGGAGAAGACTATGGAAAACGAGCTCTCCGATCTTGCGAAGCAATTGAAGAGTGTGACTGCCGCAGAGATCCCGCACTCAGGACAAGGCATTCTCGCATGGCCCTTCTCTGACTCAGTAATGGAGAACTGCAAAGGGAAGTCCGGTGCGCTCGGCAATATCTTTTGCATAACGCAGTACTTCGGCAATACCGCATTCGCGACAGCGAATGCATCCGTCTACAACGGTATGGGTCATGACGGACTCGACATCGGCGTACCCGTTGGCACGCCGGTGGAAGCAGCACTCTCAGGTACGGTTCTTGCGACAGGGAATACGGACCTTGCAAGCAATAAAGGCCAGCAGTGCCTCTCCTTCGGAAAGTGGGTGATGATCAAGCACGCGAATGGCCTGAACACTATGTACGCCCACCTTTCACAGATTGGCGTGAGCGCCGGACAGGCCGTAAGCACCGGCGACGTGATCGGCTACTCCGGTATGACTGGCTACGCAACCGGCCCCCACCTCCACTTCGGCGTCTATGCCTCTGCCGGCGTGAAAATCATGACATTGGGCCAATATCGCGGCGCTTCGACGCCATGCCAGAACGCAACGATGCCGGTGTCCCCGACAAACGGATATCTCAACCCACTTTCGTATTTATAACGTATAATTAAGGTACTTATGCCGCCGGAAGAATCAGGCCTGAACGACGCCTCTGCGCTTGAACGCATCATTGCTGAGCCGGCAGTACTGCTCCAAGAGGGAATAGAGGAAGTCGAGAAGATCGGCAAAGAGACGATCAGCAAGAAGCCGTTTAAAGTTGCTGAGGAATATTGGAACACACTAGGTCCAGGGCTTACGACCGGTGCCTCGGATGACGATCCTGCCGGCATCGCGACATATTCGCAAACCGGTGCGCAATACGGTTTCCAGCTTTTGTGGCTCTCGTGGTTCACGTTCCCGCTCATGGCTGTCGTGCAGGAAATGTGCGCACGCATCGGTCTTGCAACCGGACACGGTCTTGCTGCAAACATCCGCCGCGCGTACCCGAGCTGGGTGCTGTATGTCGTCACGATCTTGCTCTTTGCGGCTAACTCCTTCAATATTGGCGCGGATCTCGGTGCGATGGCAAAGGGAACACAACTCCTCTATCCTCACCTCAGCTTCACGCTGCTTGTAGTTGGATTTGCAGTGGTGAGCCTTGGCTTACAGATCTTTACCACCTACGCCCGCTATGCGAAATATCTGAAGTACTTAGCCTTCGTACTTTTTGCGTATGTCGTTTCAGCGCTTCTGAGCCACCTGGATGTGCATGCAGTGCTGCAGGGAATGATCCCGCATCTCCAGTTCAGCATGACCCAGCTGTACCTTATCTGTGCAATTCTTGGTACCACGATATCACCGTATCTTTTCTTCTGGCAGACCTCGCAAGAAGTAGAGGAAGAGAATCTGCGTGGCGAGATAGATGAATCGAGCTGGCGCCAAGAAGTATCGCCTGAAGCGATCAAGGGCATGAAGTCTGATGTATGGAGCGGCATGTTACTCTCGAATGTGATCATGTTCTTTATCATTGCTGCATGTGCCGGAACGCTCTTCTCGCATGGCATCACGAACATCACGAGCGCCGCGGATGCGGCACTCGCACTCAAGCCATTTGCGGGAGACGCAGCATTCTTACTCTTCACCATCGGGATTATCGGAACTGGTATGCTCGCGATTCCGGTTCTTGCAGGCTCGACCTCATATGCCCTCTCGGAAAGCTTTGGTTGGAAGCATGGTCTCTATCGCAAACTGAAAGAGGCATATGCGTTCTATGGAGTCATTATCTTGTCCGTGCTGGTCGGTATCGGATTGAACTTCATCGGCCTGGACCCAATTAAGGCGCTTATCTATTCGGCGGTCGCAAACGGAATCGTCGCTCCGGTGATCCTGTTCTTCATCGTTCGACTGAGCAGCAACAAGCAGCTCATGCGTGAACATGCGAGTGGCAAAATCACCACAACCATCGGCTGGGTTGCCTTCGGCCTCATGCTGGTCGCTGGCGTCGCAGCTATAATTTCTCTAGTGGTATAATCAATCTATGATCCGCCTGCTACTGTATGTCGTCATCGGAGTGCTCATGCTTTCATTCTTTGGCGTATCGCTTCAGAGCCTGGTTGACTCTCCGCTTGCCCAGAGCAACTTCGCGTACCTTTGGCATCTCGTCTTATCCGCATGGATCTTCATCGTAGACGCTACTCAATCGCTCATGAAGAATCTGCCACTTAAAAGTCTCCCGACATTGAATCCGAATATATAATCAACTCGTATGGATGAACAAAACGGAACAACCGGACTGAACGGACGTTTGAATTGGTTGCGTGCAGCTGTACTCGGCGCGAATGACGGCATCGTCTCGATCGCTGCGCTCGTAGCCGGTGTTGCCGGCGCCAATAGCTCCGCTATTTCTATACTACAGGTCGGCGTAGCCGGCCTCATCGCAGGGGCCTTTTCTATGGCACTCGGCGAATACGTGTCGGTGAGCAGCCAGCTCGATGTTGAACGTTCAATCCTCGAGAAAGAACGCATCGCGCATCGTGACAATCCTGAAGAGGAACTCGAAGAGCTTGCAGGCATCTATGAAGAGAAGGGTCTCTCACGCAGGACTGCAAAGAAAGTGGCTGCTGAGCTCTCTGAAAAAGACGCATTCAAGGCACATCTCGATGCAGAGCTCGGCATCGATCCGGACGACCTCTCGAATCCGCTGCATGCGGCAATTGCGTCTGCAGTATCGTTCTCCGTAGGAGGTCTTATTCCACTTCTGGCAATCGTCTTGCCACCGATGGGACTGCGGTTACCGGTTACATTCGCAGCAGTCGTTGCTGCACTCATCATCACGGGCACATTAAGCGCTCGCGTCAGCGGGGTAGGGCAGCTTCGTCCTACTATTCGCATCGTTATCGGCGGGCTACTTGCTATGGCAATTACGTTTGGCGTCGGAAGACTATTTGGGGCAGTTGGGATATAATGCGTTCCTATGCAAAACCTCGACTTTGACACCCTCCCGATGCTTTTTTGCAACGGAGCCCATATAAACTTCGGTCAGCATCAGTTCGTAGTCGCGCTCCGTTCAGGCGACAACATTGCCGGCTTTGCGATTCCACCTGAACTTATGAAATCCATGCTTACGACCTGGAACGAAAAGGTTGCAGAATACGAAGCGAAATTCGGACCGATTGATACCACCAATACTGCTTCCGGCATTGAAAGTCCATTCATGGCCTAGATTAAGGTTCATACGTGCACATGTATTCTTCATGTATTGATGAGTATACTGAGCCGTATATGATACTTTCACTGATTCTCGGGTTCGTACTCGGTGCGGCGGCTATTGTCTTTGCATTCCAGAACACCACTATTGTTGCATTGTCATTCCTCGGATGGCAGTTCCAGAGCTCACTTGCGTTGCTCGTCGTCCTCTCACTCTTAGCCGGCGGGCTTTTGAGCATGCTGCTTTCATTCCCGGCAGCGATTCGTGATCGCGTCCGCATGTACAGCCTCCGCAAAGAAAACGACCGCCTCGCCGAAGCACTTACCGAAGCACAACGTCGTCAGGTTCAAGTAGTTGAGACATATTCTTCACAGCCAGTTGCTGCGATGTAAGTCGCGTGATCTTTTTGTGCACTTCGGGCTTCAGTAAGTGCGTGCTGAGAATCTTATAGGAGTCGTAATCAAAATCCATATCAGCGTCTTCTTCCGCATAACCTTCAGCCGTGTATGAGACGACTTTCTGGATCCGCCATTGGTCGACAAGATATGCAGTGCCTTCATCTGCGGTCGGATCTTCAGGCAAAACGATCGGTCCTCCGAACGGCCACGCCTTGATGCGTCTGGTGCTGAATGCCTCTGCGAAGCGTTTATTGTATTCGTTCGGTGCTTCCGCTCCGCGACACGCGCCCTTGCATCGCCCTAATTGCGAGGAGAAACATGCGCCGGTACCTTTTTCAAGACCAATGAGCTTCGGGCAGAGCTGATATTCTTCGACGGCTTTGCGGAGCGTCGTCCTGCCTTGCGATATGCTCCTGAACACTGCCTCAATACGACCGAAATCTGACGACTCGATCTCATCGCGATAGGAAAGGGAAGCAGTCTGATACCCTGCTGGGTTCGTCTCGCTCACCACCACGGCAAGCTTCCGCACCTTACGCAAACGTCTATTGAAAATAGGATTCAGCTCTTTGATGAGCGTTGATTCACGCAGGAGCGCAGACAATTCGCCACTCGTTGTTTCGTATTCGATATGTGCGACCTGTTCGCAAAGTGCCTGTTCTTTGCCACTCACGTGGTCTCCTGAAAAATGGGACATGACGCGTGTGCGAATATCGACACTCTTGCCCACATACAGCACCTCGTTGTCTGAGTTATAAAAAATGTACACGCCAGGCGAGTGGGGAAGCGACTTCACCACTTTCGGATCAAGGCCTGCCGGGATCGTATGGTTGCCAAGAGTGAAGCTGATCGCCTGCTCGAGAGTTTCTGGAGCCAAGCTCCGGTCTATGTCTGCAAGGAATTCCCAGAGCACATACGCATCGTCATACGCACGATGTCGTCGAGCACAACTGATGCCGTGTCGCTCCATGACTGCATCCAAGTTGTGACGAGATTCAGCAGGAAATAATTTCCGGGAAAGTTTCACGGTACAGAGTGTCTTCGCGTTCCAGCTGATACCAAGTCTGCGAAACTCGTTCTTCACGAACGAATAATCGAAGCGTGCGCTATGCGCGACGAAGATTGCTCCATCGAGCAGTTCTTGGATCCGACCAGACACATCTTCGAATGTCGGCGCATCTGTGAGCTCGATATCATGGATACCGGTTAGGTTCGTAATCATTCGACTCAAGAGTCCATGCGGCCGCAGCAGCGTCTGATACGTATCGACGATCTCTCCATCCTCCACGCGGATGATGCCGATTTCAATGATCTGCCCATGGGTTGCACTCATGCCGTTCGTTTCGATGTCGACGATCGCATAGCTCGCACCGCTGAGGCAGGATACTTTCATACTGGCTTGAGTATCTCGTACATCCTGCGCGACTACAAGCTGAGCATTAATTTCTCGTCTGCTCGGTCGTCCGAGATATGGCCCACTCTATGGCTCGTTTGGCGAGGGAAGTGCCCTATCTCGGCATCCGAGATTCGCGTCGAATGTAGAACGTCATATATACGATTAGAAATTTACATAGAATACAGTGGCCGGGATACCAGGGCGGACCAGTGGCACTGCGCAGTACCACAAGAATATTCCGGACACATGCTTAGAGGAAGAAGCTGGTATCCGGGCCACTGTATTCTACGTCGCCGTTTATATGTATGCGCAAAAGATACATTGTGCGACGTTATAGGAGGAGGAAACAAAACCGCGAACTTGGTTTGTCTCACCTATTCCCTATAGTACACCCAACTATGATTTATGACAACACTACCTACCAGGATGTGTGGATAACTTTTTATTGATATTGTGCCCAGCGGTAAATACTTTTTACGCTAAAGTTCCTCTTGTACTTTTCGTCGAGGTTGCGTTTGATTGCCCTATATGAAAGGGGAGTCTTCCCTTCTCTGAGGGATTTGACTTCCTTAGTCATTTCTTGATTGCGTGGTCGGCCACGTGAGCTGGTGAGGTATTCTTTGGTTGCCATTTTATATGAAATACATTTATGTCCAGTCATTACAGCATACCAGAGAAAGTTCCTAATTGCTTTAAGTGCTTGCTCTGCATAAAACTCTGTTAACTCTTCTCCTACGAAAAATGCTATGTGGTCCTCTCTTATATCAGAGATACTCTTAAGGTTATGTGAACGAGCGAACCTGTACAAGAGAGCTTTCCGAGTTCCCGCGACGAGCTGATAGCGTTCTGCATACCACGTCACATACTCATCTATCAGCCCGTAGAGCGGATCACGAAACATAAAAGCAAAAGACCCACCCCCGTACTAACCGGTTTGGAGACACGGCGTTCCGAGGGCAGGTATAGGTATTATACCCTTCATAAAAAACACACAAGAACCCGTTGTGCATAGGGTTGTGGCTCTTGGTGTACTGATAGGTCTCCAAACTGCCCCGAAGGACATGGGGACGAATCCCCCTACCAGTGCCTCTGTCTTACTCCTAAAAAAGGTTACTGTCAATACAACTTCCGGTAACAAGACCACTCGCGTTCGTGTCCCGCGTCCCATTGCTTTGCCATCCATTCAAGCGCAAAGGTTGGGTTGTCTGCCTCAGCATCCGTTACTTCGGGGTGATAGATGGAGGAAATCTGTACCAGTCCCCTACTATTCCCGTCATCTCCTTTCGCGTCTGGTACCCAACTGCTCTCGCACCCAATGACATGGGTAAACTGGTCGGTGTTAAGTCCGTGTTCTTGTGAGACCTTCGTCGCCAAAGCAACAAGGGTGTCAGGTTTCCACACGAGCGGTGCTTCCACTGCGACAGGAGGGTTGGTTAGTACCTTCTCTGAAGCGGGAACTTGCGGGGTGATGAAGAGACTGAGTAGGAACGATAAAATAAGCCGCGCTTACTCTTGTGGGAGTACGCTTCCGATAGGCTGAGATGTCTTGAGTCTAAATCCAATAGTTCCAAGTCCTGTTGCGACCAATGTAAAAGCTGTTTGCTGATCCATAAGTGCCGATACATAACCGACTGCTCCAAGCAAGACCTGAAGTGCCCCGAACCAGAATGTCCACGATTGTACAAGTGATTTCATATCTTCTAAGTATGAACGAGTAAT
>JARIGM010000012.1 GCA_029288865.1 Candidatus Kaiserbacteria bacterium | reverse complement strand
TCATACACCTGGATTAGTGGTTCCAAATTGTCGAGATTGTGGAAAGCGTGCTGAATATGATGTAATTTTACATAGCGGAAAGCAAATTTCAGTCTGCTCCGAATGCAGTGATAAGAGAACTCCACATAAGCCTAAGGAATTTGACTAATCTTAAAAATTGATTTTTTTGTGTTTTTCATACCGAATTTATGTGAATATACAAATCTATGGATTCTCTACCAGATAACATTTTAAAACACATTCTTTTACTGAATTTGCCTAACCTTAAAGGTTGGCATGTTATTAAAGTATGCAAGCGGTGGAGAAAACTACTTTCAGGAAGAGTAAAATATAGAACTCCTGGATTACAACATACAATTCCAGGTGAATTCTTCATGTTTCCGAACCCAGGTCCAGGATTAATAGACGCTTATCTACGAAATGGTAGATTAACATATCCGTTTATATATCATCCAGACAAGACAAAACTATGGGATGTAATCATCTCATATGGACAAATTACGTTTTGTTATAAGAACAATCAATTAGTAGATTATGAATACACAGGATCAAATACATATCGTTCACGACAATATCAAAATGAAAAAATAATTAATAGACGCGCTGTTGTTAAGAAATGTAATGGTGAAATTTATAACGCAGTACCTTGTAATTGTGGTGAATGTTATTACGCTGAAATGGCAAAACCAATGAATTATCAAAAACATATAAAAATTATACACACGATACGTGGTTTACATGTTCTGATTTTATTAAAATTAGCTCATCTTAAAAATAGACCATTAGCTTCAGGTACAAAAGTATCATATAGGAAAGTATTGTTGTCCAGTAAAAAATGTTATATAGCTACATTACCATGGGAACTATTATTATACATATTTCATTTAGCGTATCCTTTGATAACAGGTGAAAAATTAAGGGGTAGATGGATCAATTATTGCTATGCTAGCAATATCCACGCTCATGAAATATCTTAATAAGATCAAACATCCCACGATTTCTACACATTTCTATCCATTGTGGGTTAAACTTAGCTCCATTATCTAAC
>JARIGM010000011.1 GCA_029288865.1 Candidatus Kaiserbacteria bacterium | reverse complement strand
ATTAAGATGATTACAAAAGCTGAAAAGAAAGAATTGTTGGCAATCGCAGAGGTTTACGGACTTAAAAACGTAAATTTCCGTAGCGATATGCGCGGTGGCTCATACTATGGCAATAGAATTGATGTCGGTACAAAACTGAGAAGTCGCAGGAAAGCTTATGGCAACTTCTTTCATGAGCTTGCTCACTTTGTACTATGGAAGCTTGGCGAGTACCCGCTTTATCATGACCCAAACCGTGATTTCAGGAATAACTTCAAATCAATCAAAGCGGCTGCTTATTATGCTCTAAAAGCCGAGTGCGCAACGGATGATCTTGCGGCAAAACTGATGAAAGAATGGTATCCTAGAAAGAAGTATGATCGAGGCTATACTATGAGTAAGGCCGATCACTATTTCCTTTGGGGCTATCTAACATCCTAAGTTAATTATTACATCTGATATACAGTCTTTGAGAGCTATCTCAAGGATTTTTATGCAGAAAAATAAGAACTTTAACGCCTTCGACGACAGCTTCCAAAAACTAGCTGTCGAAGTGACGCGCGTTATTGGCCAAAACAAAGATGGCTCGACTCAAGAACAGCAGGTTGAGGAGCTTTTGGACGCCGAACGCAAGTTCAAAGAGACGATTATCAAGTATCGTCAGTCCACAAAAGTCTACATGAAGTTCTGGAACAAGGTTTGTATCACCAACAAGAACATCTTGTCGGCCCGTCCTTATTTCCGCGAAACTGCTAAGACCTTCTCGGCCCGAATCACGCCAGCGATCAAGGCAACGGACCTCGAAACGCTCAAAACCTTCGATATTAACTACGGACTTATCTCGTTCATTCGCGAAAATTGGGAAGGACCGTTCCCGCCTCGTGCAGAGCAGCTTTTTAAGCGCGTCCACAAGGCCCGTGAAGTGCTGATCGAGAACAACATGCCCTTGGCCATCAACCGCGCCAAGCTGTTCTTCCGCAAGGTGCCACGCTCCCATGTAACTCTCATGGATATGATTAACACCGCTGCCCTTGGCCTCGCTAACGGCGTCGATAAATGGTGCGGTAAGTATAGTCCCGTGTTTCGCTCGGTCTGTATTGGCCGTATGGTCGGCAATCTCATCGACGAATATTCACAAACGACACTTCACTTCT